>NZ_RZTF01000125.1:0-14077 GCF_004023175.1 Mesorhizobium sp. M7A.F.Ca.MR.362.00.0.0 | reverse complement strand
GGCGAAATGCAACTGCCACCAGCCGCTCATGGTGAATTTCACTCCTTCGATTCGATAACGCCCGTCGCCGAGATAGTCGGTTGCCTGCGGGCTGGTCGGCAGGCCGTGACTGTGCAGTGGCATGCCGCCGGAAATCGCGATCGCGGCACCTTCCACCGGAACACCTGTCTTTGTCTTCAAGGTCAGCAGCCAGGATTGCAGTTCGCCCTGCCGTACGACACCCCGCTCCGGCGCGAAGCTGGCCACGAACAGCGCGTTGGCGGTGTTCTTCGTCCGCGAGACATCCGGGCCGGCAGGCAGCGACGACCGCGGCGCCGTCAGGAAGACGACCGCGAGAATGCCGACCAGCAAGGCAGCCAGACCAAGACCCGCCAGAAGATAACGCCATATCGATGCCAAACCGGTTCCTCTTCCGCAGACAACGCTCTGCCGGACGGATCGCATCCCGCCAGCCTGTGGGAAAACGCTGTGACGGAAAAAACCCTGCTTGCCAAGCATGGCGCTGCCGGTGGCAAAAAGCTACAGCACCGGGATCACTGGAGGATTGTAGATGGCGGGAAACGGCGTCGCCTCGATCGGCGAATGCATGCTCGAACTGTCGGGCCAGACGGGACCGAACTGGCGCATGGGCTTTGCCGGCGACACGTTCAACACGCTGTGGGCGCTACACGCGCTGAGCACCGAGCGGCCGGCAACCTATGTCTCGGCCTTCGGCGACGATCCGTTCTCGCAAGGCCAGATCGATTTCTTCGCTGAAAACGGCATTGGCATCGGCTCCAGCCCGCTCATAGCGGGCGCGCGGCCCGGCCTCTATGCCATCACGCTGACGGGAGCCGAACGTTCCTTCACCTATTGGCGTGGCGACGCCGCCGCGCGGCAGCTTGCCTCGGACCCGGCCGCATTATCGAAAAACTTGGAAAATCAATCGCTTGTCTATTTTTCTGGAATCACTTTGGCAATTCTGGACGAAGCCGCGCGCGCTGCCTTGCTGGCCGCAGTCGCCAAGGCGCGCTCGGCTGGTTCACTTATCGCCTTCGACCCCAACTACCGGCCGCGGCTCTGGCGTGAGCGCGAGGAGGCGCAGGCAGCGATCGTCGAAGCCCTTGCCGTCACTGATATCGCATTACCAACCTTTCCCGACGAGCAGATGCTGTTTGAGGATGCAACGCCGCAAGTGACCGCTAAACGGATCGGGAAATTGGTTGGCGAGGTCGTCGTCAAGAATGGCGAAGCGCCGGCGCTGATCGCCAAAGGAGGAACGCTGCGCGACGTGCCGGCGATCCATGTCGCAGCTCCCGCCGATACGACGGGCGCCGGCGATTCCTTCAACGGCGGCTATCTTGCGGCTCGACTTGCCGGCCACGAACCGCTGGAAGCCGCACGCCATGCCCATCGTGTCGCCGCGGCCGTGGTGCAGGTACGTGGCGCACTGGCGCCGTTCGAGACGCTGCGGGCGGCGTTCGAAGGCTAAGGTAGCCGGAATCTGTATTCCGTGACGTGGTGGTAGATCGCGCCCGGCCACAGCGTCGCCTGCGGGAAATAGGGCCGGTTCGGCGCATCCGGCCAAATCTGCGGCTCGAGGCAGAAACCGCAAAAGGCCTTGTAGTTCCGCCCTTCCAGCCCGGTGCGCGGCGTCACATACTGACCGGTATAGAGCTGGACGCCGGGCTCGGTGGTCCAGACCTCCATCTCGACACCGGAACTGGCGCCTTGCGTCCACGCAGCCTGTTTGAGCGGCCCGCGTGTCGAAGCGAGGCAGAAATTCTGGTCGTAGGGCAGCTGTTCGCCCTCGGTCTCCATGCGCAACGGCCGCGCCTGGCGGAAATCGAACGGCGTGCCATCAACCGGCTTGACCACCCCGGTCGGGATCATATCGCCATCGACCGGCAGATAGGCGCCGGCATTCAACATCATCCTGTGGTCGAGAATGTCTCCGGCGCCGCCATCGTCCAGGTTGAAGTAGGAATGCTGGGTGAGATTGCACAGCGTCGGCTCCTCACAGGTGGCTGTCAGCTCGACGCTAAGCGTGCCGGGGATCTTCAACCGGTAGGTGCAGGTGACATCAAGCGCGCCGGGAAAACCCATCGCGCCGTCGGGATCGTGCAGGGTCAGCGTGACGAAATCCCTGCCATGCAAGGAAACCGTCCACGGCCGGTGGGAATAGCCTTGCGAGCCGCCATGCAGCGTATGCTTGTCGAGGAAGTTTTGCTCGGTCTGGTAGCGGCTGCCGCCAATGGTGAAGCGGCCGTCGCGGATGCGGTTGGCGTAGCGGCCAACGACAGCACCGAAGAACGCCGTATCCGTCTCGTAGCCTTCCAGGCTGTCATAGCCGAGCACCAGCGGAGCATCGTGCCCGGTCAGGCGCAGATCCTGGATGATCGCGCCCAGACCGATGATGTTGGCTGTGATGCCGCCGCCCCTGATCGTGAAGCGACGCACCTGCTCGCCAGCCTGCGTCGTGCCGAAAACCTCGCCGTCCTTCATCGCCATGCTCGTAAATGCCAGTTGATCCAGAAGACTTCGGCTGGTTTTCCCACGAGAGATGGGCAGGCTATCGGCCTGCTCATCTCAGGGATAGCCTATCAGAGGCCGAGGCCGCCGATGCAGACATATTTGGTGTCGAGGTAATCCTCGATGCCCTGATGTCCGCCTTCCTTGCCGAGGCCGGATTCCTTGACGCCGCCGAACGGCGCTTCCGGCGTGGTGATGAGGCCTTCATTGACGCCGACCATGCCGTATTTCAGCCCTTCCATCACACGGAAGGCGCGGCCGAGATCGCCCGTGTAGAAGTAGCAGGCGAGGCCGAATTCGGTGTCGTTGGCGAGGGCGACGGCTTCCTCTTCGGTCTCGAACTTGAACACCGGTGCGACCGGGCCAAAGATCTCTTCCTTCATGAAGCGCATCTTGGGCGTCGCATTGGCAATGACGGTCGGCTGGAAGAACGAACCGCCGAGCGCATGGCGCTTGCCGCCGGCGACGATCTTGCCGCCCTTGGATGTGGCGTCGGCGATCAGTTCCTCGACCTTTTCCACCGCCTTCTCGTCGATCAGCGGCCCCTGCTGCACGCCGTCCTCGAGGCCGGAGCCGACCTTCAGCCCGTTGCTGGCGGCAGCGAGCTTCTCGACGAACTTGTCATAGACACCAGCCTGGACAAGGAAGCGGTTGGTGCAGACGCAGGTCTGGCCGGAATTGCGGTACTTGGCGGTGATCGCACCGGCGACCGCACGCTCGAGGTCGGCGTCGTCGAAAACGATGAACGGCGCGTTGCCGCCGAGCTCCATCGATACCTTCTTGACGGTGACCGACGACTTCTGGATGAGAAGCTTGCCGACCTCGGTCGATCCGGTGAATGTGATCTTCGACACCAGCGGATTGGCGCAAATCTCGTCGCCGATCTCGCTGGCCGAACCGGTCAGGATGTTGACGACGCCCTTGGGGAAGCCGACTTCCTCGGCGAGCGCACCCCAGGCGAGGCCCGAATATGGCGTCTGCGACGCCGGCTTGACCACCGCGGTGCAGCCGGCGGCGAGCGCCGGGCCGAGTTTGCGAGCCAGCATCGAGGACGGGAAATTCCATGGCGTGATGGCGGCAATGACGCCGACCGGCTCCTTGGTCACCAGGATGCGGCGGTCCGCCCATGGTGAGGGCACGACATCGCCATAGGTGCGGCGGCCTTCCTCGGCGAACCACAATATGTAGGCCGCGGCGGAGCCAATCTCTCCCTTCGATTCGAACAGCGACTTGCCCTGCTCGATGGTCAGCAGTTCGGCCAGCACGTCCTGATTGTCCATCATCGCGTCATGCAGCTTGCGCAGCAGCTTCGAGCGCTCGAGCGCGGTGGTCTTGCGCCACGATTTGAAGGCGGCGGCGGCGGCCTCGATGGCGCGGCGGGTCTCGGCCTTGCCCGACTTCGGCACGGTGCCGATCTTGAGACCGGTGGCCGGATTGTTGACGTCGACTGTCTGGCCGCTGTCGGCCTGCACCCACTCGCCGTTGATTAGATTGGCCTGCCGCATGAAATGGCTGGTTTTCTGAAGCATGGTCTATCCTCCGTTCAGCGCCCTGACGGGCCGGTCTGTGAAATCTTCGGTGAGCGTGCGCCATGGACTGAAGCCGGCACGCCGGAGCCACTGCTCTTTACCGAGGGCAAGGCCCGCAAGCAATCGCAAGATGGCATATAGGGCTTGGGCCACAGCGAGACGAGAGCAGGCGACGTGCTTACCCCGATGCCTTACCCGAAAACGTGCAAGACGACAGTCAGCCAGAAAGCCGTGGTGATGGCTGCACAGGCCGTGGCGATGGTCATCTGGTTCGACGCCAGCGCCTGGCCGGTGTTGAACTGAACGGCGATGAGATAAGAATTGATGCCGGATGGCAGCGCCGCAACCACCACCGCCACCTTGGCCGTCAACGGCGGCAACGCAAGCAGCCAGACGAAGGCGAGAACCAGTGACGGCATCAGGAACAGCTTCAACGCCGAAAGCGCCAGCGCCGGGCGGACATTGCCTGATATGCCGAAGCGGCGCAGGCTGAGACCCATGGCAAACAGCGCCACCGGTCCTGCCGTGTCGGCCAGCGCATCGACCAGACGCATTGCAAGGTCGGGCAATGGCGCCCCGGTCATGCGCCAGGCAAGCCCGGCCAGAATGCCGATGATCAGCGGATTGAGAAACAGCCGTTTCAGAAAGCTTCTGACGACACGCAGGGGATGCACGTGCTCGCTACCGCTCCGGCCAAACATCTCGAAGAGCACGATGGAAGCCATGATCATGATCGGCAGATGCACGGAGACCAGCAGCGACAGCACTTCAAAGCCGCTCGGGCCGAATATGCCGAGAATAAAGGGAGCACCGAGCAGGACAACGTTGGAGTAGGCCGACGATACGCCGCCGACAACGCCGGCGCGTGCGTCGCGCCCGAACACCCGCGTGGTGACGAGATGGCCGGCGGCCCAGGTGATCGCCACGGCCGCGAAATAGGCGCCCCACAGCGACCAGGGCGCCACGCCGTGGAAATCGGCATTCACCATGGTCTGGAACAACAGCAGCGGCATCGCCACGCTGATCGCGAAATCGGCTATCCCCTCGCCGCTCGCTGGCTTCAAATAGCCGGTAAACCCGGCGAGATAGCCGAGCGCGACAAGGCTGAAGACGAAAAGGACGGTTTCGGTGAGCGGAGACATTTTTACCGTGACGGGCGAATTTCCCGTGATAGGCGAGCCACGACCGCGACGCAATCGCGCCTGAATTTGATCATCGTCGGCTGGCAGCGTTATAGAGGGTTTGGATCATCAGGGCGGACACGAACGACAAATGGCTTTTGTCGGACTCTCGAACCTTAGTCGTTTGCGGCGGGCATGGCTGACGGCTATCGTCGCCGCACTGCTTTGCCTTGCCGCGACCGCGCTTGCAGTTGCCGAGACGAAAAGCCTTAAGGGCGTGGCGCTGATCATCGGCCAGTCGAATTACCTGCACATCGCCGCCCTGCCCAACCCCGCCAACGACGCCCGCGACATGGCCAAGATGCTGACCGACCTTGGCTTCGACGCCCGCAGCGTCACCGACCGCGACGCCACCAAGCTGAAGCGCGACCTGGAGCGGTTCACCGAAGATGCCGACGGCGCCGATGTCGCCTTCATCTACTACTCCGGTCATGGCATCGAGGCCGGCGGCGAAAACTATCTGGTTCCGGTCGATGCCGACGTCCCGTCGCTGAAGGATGCCAGCACCAGCCTTGTGCCGATATCGGCCGTCATGGAGGCATTGAAAAAGACAGTGCCGGTGACGATCATGCTGCTCGACGCCTGCCGCACCAATCCATTCCCCGCGGATGCCATGGTACGGCGCTCACCGACCGCTTCCGCCTCGCCCATAGGCGCCGGCGGGTTGGAGCCGGTGCGCGGCGCCAAGGCGCTCGGCAATGCACCGGCGGCCGACGCGAGCCTGGGTATAGTGGTCGGCTTTGCCGCAGAACCGGGTCATCCTGCACTTGATGGCGCCGCCGGCGAAAACAGCCCTTACGCCTCCGCCCTGCTGCGCCACCTCGCGGCGATGAAGGGCACCGAATTCGGCTCGGTCATGCGCATGGTGACCGAGGAGGTCTATCTCGACACAAAGGCAAAGCAGCGCCCTTGGGTCAATGAAAGCCTGCGCCGGCTGCTCTATTTCGGCGTCGCACCGGCGGAGCTGACCGGCGACGACGGGCTGATCACAGGCGAGAGGCGCCAGCTCCTGCTGACGATTTCCGACCTGCCCGACCCCAAACGGGCACAGGTGGAACTGGCCTCGCTGCAGGAAGGCGTGCCGCTCGACGCGCTTTATGGCGTGCTGAAGGCGCTCGGCACGGAAAAGATCCCCGAAGACCCGACCGACCTGCAAAAGGTGCTCGACGCCCAGGCCGAGCGCCTGAGGAAGATGATGTCCGAGCGTGCAGCACTGCGCACCGACGACCCGGAGATCAAACGGCTTGTCGCTTCCGCCGACAAGGCGATCGGCCAGGGCGCCATCGTGACGGCGCGCAAATTCCTCGACGATGCGGTCGGCCGGGTCGAGCAGACCAACGATGCGGTCGATCAAGCCGAGGATCTCGTCAAGCAGAAGCGTCTTGCCGACGCCGCGATCTATGCCAGGCGCGCCGATGCCTCGGGGCTGGTCTTCGATTACAAATCCGCTGCCGGCGACTATGCCAAGGCGTTTTCGCTGGCCGGAAAATGGGACGACAAGCTGCGCTGGAACTACAAGAACCAGGAAGCCGAGGCGCTCAACGCCTACGGCTACGCCACCGGCGACCTCGATGCGCTGCAGCACGCCATTGAGGCCTATCGCACCATCCTGAACTTCATCCCCAATGGCGAACAGAATCGCGACTGGGCCATCACCCGCAACAACATGGCGGTGGTGCTGCAGACCATCGGCGAGCGCGAGACGGAGACCGCGCGCCTTGAGGAGGCAGCGCGGATCTTTCGCGATTCCCTTGTCGTGTTCGAGCGCGAGAAGGACGACCTCAACTGGGCCGCCGCGCAGAACAATCTGGCCAATGTGCTGTTGAAGATCGGCGAGCGCGAGAGCGACCCGAAGCGCCTGAACGAGGCGGTGGTGGCGATGCGCGCGACGCTCCAGAAACGCCCACGCGAAAAAGTGCCGCTCGAGTGGGCCGCTTCGCAGAACAATCTCGGCCTGGCGCTCTATGCGCTTTCCGAGCGCGAGGCCGCCGGCGAACATCTGACGCAAGCCGAGGCGGCCTACCGGCTGGCGCTTGAGGAATACACACGCGAAAAGGCGCCGGTTGAATGGGCGATGGTCGAGAACAATCTCGGCAACACGCTGGTGTCGCTTGGCATCCAGCTCAACGACAAGGCGAAGATCAACGAGGCGGCCGATGCGTTCCGTGCCGCGCTGGAAGTGCGAACCCGTGAAACCTTCCCCGTCTCATGGGCGACCAGCAGGCTCAACCTCGGCAACGCGCTGAGCGGTGTCGCCCGCTTCGATATGGGCACCGGCGCGCTTGAAGAGGCCGCGGCCGCCTATGATGATGCACTGACGGTCTTTACCCGGCAGCGTTTCCCGATGGACTGGGCGTCGGCGCAGAACAATCTCGGTTCGATCTACCAGACGCTTGGCCAGCGCACCCGCGACGCGGCCAAGCTGGAGCAGTCGGCGAGCGCCTTCCGGGCGGCCCGGCAGGTCTATGTCAGACGGAAATTCCCTCGCGATTGGGCAATGAGCCACTACAATCTCGGCAACACGCTGCAGCTCCTCGGCGGCGTGACCGACAAGCCGGAACATTATGGTGAAGCCATTGCCGCCTACCGCGATGCGTTGCGCGAGTACAAGCGCGAGACGAACCCCCGCCAATGGGCGCTGGCCCAGGCCGGCCTCGGCTCGACGCTGCACTGGCTGAGCATGAGCAATGCCGACTCCAGGACCCTGCTTGAGTCCATAGCGGCCCGCCGGGCAGCCCTCGAAGTACTCACCGTCGACGCGGCACCGATCGACTGGGCCAACGCCCAGAACGGCATCGGCATGAGCCTGCTCAACCTCGGAAATCTCGAACGCACCGGCAAATATCTCGATGACGCCGAGGCCGCCTTCACGGCGACGCTGAAGGTATTCTCGAGGGAAAGCCTGCCCATGCAATGGGCCTTCGCGCAGAACAATCTCGGTGACGTCAGCTGGAACCGAGCCAGCTATGGCGGGGGCAAGGCCGAATATCAAAAGGCGATCGAATTCTTCGAGAATGCCAAGCAGGGCTTTACCGAAGCCGGCTACACGATCCCCATCCCGCTCACCGACCAGAAGATCGATCTGGTGAAGAAGCAGATGGCGAAGAAGTAGGTCTACGCATCCCGCCGACCGCGCCTTGTCTTTCGGCTGGCTTTACCGTCCCTATATGTCCCGTCACCGGAACCCATTGCCGGGAACCGGAGAAGGATAGCGGATGATTCGATTTGCCTTGGCGTTATTCCTGTTTCTTATTCCCGGCGTGGCCCACGCCACGGATGCAGGCTGGGCGCTGCTGCGCGATGGCGGACATGTCGTGCTGCTGCGCCATGCCATGGTCACCGGCACCACCGACCCGGCCAATTTCGACATCGACAGTTGTGCCACCCAGATGAACCTGTCGGCGCGTGGCAAGCAACAGGCGAGCAAGATCGGCGCTCTGTTTGCCGCCCGTGCGGCACCGATCGAGCGCGTGTTGTCCAGCCGCTATTGCCGCTGCCTCGACACTGCCCGCATCGCCTTCGAGGCCGAGCCGGAGCTGTTTGCTCCGCTCGATCTCCTGAAGGGCGACGAGGCGCAGAAAGCCGCGCAGATCGCGGCGATCCTGAAAGAAATCCGCGCCTATTCCGGCTCCGACAATCTGGTCATGGTTACCCATCTGGAAGACATCGTGGCGCTGACCGGCATCTCACCGCGCGAAGGCGAGGCCGTGGTCGTGGAGCCGCAGGGCGATGGCCTGCGCGTGCTCGGCCGCGTCACCTTCTGAGCGCCCTGCGCGCGATCGCTAACGTCGAAAGCGGTGTTGCCTAAATGCCACCGCCGCAAGAAGCCGCAAATCCGCCACGACAATGCCGCTTGCGACAACCCGTCGCAGGGGCTATAGGCGCGCTCCCGGTCACGAGAACCGAAGTGAGCACAACGGTTGGAGCTTTCGCCTCCGCCCGTGCAGGCGGCTTTGCCGCCCTGTATACGGCGCTGCTTTGGGGATTGGGATCGCGGATGTAGCTCAGCGGGAGAGCGCCGGATTTGGGTCCGGAGGTCGGGGGTTCAATTCCCTTCATCTGCACCACGGATAGCTCAGTTTGGTTAGAGCATCAGATTGTTAATCTGACTGTCGAAGGTTCGATTCCTTCTCCATTGGCCTGAAAAGCCATCCGAAAAACGGTCCGGGGACTGGAATGCGAAAGACTGGACGGATGGCCCAAGCCCTCGGGCGCGGATCATCCCAAGCGTCTTTCGCCATCGGCTCGCGGCCAGGCCCGCGGTGACGATCAAGGCGCAGCGTCGCCGGCAAGGGAGGCCAAGGCCTCCGGCGCCCGCTTCACTGCCCCGCGATCCGCTCCCGAAGGCCCGCCACGGATCGATGCCACCAGTCCCCGGATCATTCGTGCCCGGGCTATGACGCAAAAGACGACGTGAAACGAGAAACGAAAGGAACGATCGACGCATGACTTGACGCCTCGCATGGGGCCATGCCCGACAGGAGTAAGACAATGACAATTCTCGACAAGGTTCTTGGGCGCGAGCGCGTCCTCGTAAAGGAAAACGAACGTGCCCTCACCCTCCACAAGGGGGAAATCAAGACTGTCCTGCTGCCGGGCGAGCACTGGCTCGCCAACCGGCGCGGCAGCCTCGAAGTGTCCCGGCACGATCTGAAGAACCCGGAATTCGTTTCGGCATACGAGAAGGCGTTGTTCGACAAGCTCCCGGATGTAGCCGCGCGTCATTTCACCGTCGTTCGCACCGGGCGCACGGATGTCGCCATCATCGAGCGTGACGGCAATCTGCACGCCGTGCTGGCGCCGGACCGCAAGCTGGTGCTGTGGACGGATGCCGGCCCGTGGAAGGTGACGCTGATCGACACATCAGTCGATCTCGCCATCGATGCGGCGGTCATGCGCCGGCTCGGCCAAGCCCGGAAGGCGGAATTGATGTCCGTCCATCCGGTCGTCGACGGTCAGGCCGGACTGCTGTTCATCGACGGTGTTCTGGTCAGGACGCTGACGGCGGGCGTGCATGGCTTCTGGAACGTCGGACGCATGGTGCAGATCAAGGTCGTCGACCTCAAGCGCCAGTCGCTCGACGTTGCCGGGCAGGAAGTGCTGACCAAGGATCGCGTGACGATCCGCGTCAACATCGCGGCCGAATACCGGGTCGTCGATCCTGTCAAGGCGGTGAGCATGGTGAAGGACTTCTCCGAAGCCCTTTACCGCGCCCTGCAGTACGCCTTCCGCAAGACCCTTGGCGCGCTGACACTCGATCAGATCCTTGAAAAGAAGGTGACGATCGACGAAGAGGCCGCTGGCAAGGTCCGCGCCGATATGGCCGAGATCGGGGTGGAGGTCAGCGATATCGCGCTCAAGGATGTCATCCTGCCGGGCGAGATGCGCGAGATCCTCAACCAGGTGGTGTCGGCCGAAAAGCAGGCCGAGGCCAACATCATCCGTCGCCGCGAGGAGACGAACGCGACGCGTTCCCTCCTCAACACGGCCAGGGTGATGGCGGAAAACCCGGTGATGCTGCGGTTGAAGGAGCTCGAGGCTCTGGAAACCATCGCCGGCAAGGTCGAGCGGCTGACCGTCCACAACGGAACCGGCGGGCTGCTGAACGATCTGGTCAAGCTCCGCGACAGCTGATGCATGTCGCCCAAAGTGGTTCCGGTTTTGGAAAAACGACCTGCATCGAAACAAAGGCTGACGTGACGTCAACAGAAGGGCCGCCGGGTAAACCGGCGGCCCTTCTTGCGTTTCCTGGATGCCCTACCCATCTGCGCCCGGCGCATCAGGCCTTTTCCTGCCGGGAAAAACCGATTAGACAGCGCCCAAACAAGATGCGGACAGATTCCGCCCGCAACCGAAGGAAAAGCCCTTGTCCACCACGTTCGACAAAGTCGCCAAGATCATTGCCGACACCAGCGAGATCGATATCGACACGATTACGCCCGAGAGCCACACGATCGACGATCTCGGCATCGACAGCCTCGATTTCCTCGACATCGTCTTTGCCATCGACAAGGAATTCGGCATCAAGGTGCCACTGGAAAAGTGGACCCAGGAGGTTAATGACGGCAAGGCTTCGACCGACGATTACTTCGTCATGAAGAACCTGTGCGCCAAGATCGACGCGCTGGTTGCCGCCAAGACCGCCTGACATCGGTTGAGCGTTCGATCTTGACGCGCTCTGCCGCCTGACCCACAAAGCCGCACATGAGCAGCCCCCGCGACGTCGTCATATCAGGTATCGGCCTTGTCTCCTCGCTGGGGGAAGGTCCGGACGCCCATTGGCAAAAGCTCGTGCAGCCGGGGCTGGAACCGGTGCTCGAAGCGGCGCGCTTTGCACCCTATACCGTTCATCCATTGCCGGAGATCGACTGGAACCTGCAGATCGCCAAACGTGGCGATCAGCGCCAGATGGAAACCTGGCAGAGGCTCGGCACCTATGCCGCAGGCCTGGCGCTGGACGACGCCGGCATCAAGGGCAATGACGAACTCTGCACGACCATGGACATGGTCGTGGCCGCGGGCGGCGGCGAACGCGACGAGGCGGTCGATGCCGCCATTCTCGCCGCTTCGGAAAGCCGCAACGACCGCGATGTGCTGATCAACGAGAAATTGACCACCGAATTGCGGCCAACACTGTTCCTGGCGCAGCTTTCCAATCTGCTCGCCGGCAACATCTCCATCGTCCACAAGGTGACCGGCTCATCCAGAACCTTCATGGGCGAGGAAGGTGCCGGCGTCGCCGCCGTCGAGACAGCAGCCGCGCGCATCCGCTCCGGCCAGTCGACGCACATCCTGGTCGGCGGCGCCTTCCAGACCGAACATTCCGACATGCTGCTCGGCTATGAACTCGCCGGCTATTTGCATCGCGGCCCGTGGAGGCCGGTCTGGCAAAGACAGGGCGCTGAGGGCGGCGGCGTCGTGACTGGATCCGGCGGTGCCTTCCTGGTGCTGGAGCAGCGCGAACACGCGATGAGCCGCGGCCGCAAGATCTATGCCGAGCTTGGGCCGGTCGTCTCCGGCCGCGCCAGGCGCCCACGGGGAGAACTCGACGCCCAGATCGCCGCCCTGCTCAAGCAGGCTGCAATGCCGAACGGCAAATTGCTGGCCATGTCGGGCGCGTCGGGCGCCCATACGGCAACCATCGCCGAGAAAGCCGCGCTCGATGCCAATCCGGCGATTGCCGCGCGCGGTTTCTCGACGCTGACCGGACACATGAAGGAAGCACAGTTTCCCTTCGCTGTGGCACTGGCGGCGCTGGCCGTCGATCGCAAGGCCGCCTACCCTGTTTTTGATGCCGCAGCCGAGAAGCCGTTCGAAGGGGTTCCCGCAAGCGTCCTTGCAACGGCGATCGGCTATCACCAATTCGAGGGCATGGCGCTCGTCAACGCCGCCTGATGCGGTGGTCCACGATCCATGCCGCAACGATAAACGATCGAGGGCTACCGCATGGCCAATCTGAACGATCATATGGGCAGGCCGATCGTTGCCGTCACCGGCATCGGCGTGGTGACCTCGCTTGGCGTCGGCAAGGCCGATAATTGGGCGGCGCTGACCTCGGGCAAGTCGGGCATCCACCCGATTACCCGTTTTCCGGTCGATCATCTCAACACCCGCATCTCCGGCATGGTCGACTTCCTGCCGTCGAGCTCGAAGGGCTCCAGCCATCTCACCTATGAACTGGCGGAAACCGCCGCGCGTGAGGCCGTGGCCGAGTCCGGCCTCGATTCCGGTGATTTTGGTGGTCCTCTCTTCCTCGCTTCACCGCCGGTCGAACTCGACTGGCACGACCGCTTCGCGCTCTACAATTCCAATGATTTGGACTCCGGCGGCGAACGGCTGCTGCGGGTGGCGCGCGGATTGAAAGAACTCGACTTTTTCGAGACCACGCAGTTCGGCTCGATCGCCGGACGGCTTGCCGACCGTTTCGGCACCCGCGGGCTGCCGATCACGCTGTCGACCGCCTGCGCTTCCGGCGCCACCGCCATCCAGCTCGGCGTCGAGGCGATCCGCCGCGGCGAATGCGACCGCGCGCTGTCGATCGGCGCCGACGGTTCGGCGACCGCCGAGGCGCTGATCCGCTTTTCGCTGCTGTCAGCGCTGTCGACCCACAACGACATTCCCGAAAAGGCGTCAAAACCTTTCTCCAAGGACCGCGACGGCTTTGTCCTCGCCGAGGGTTCGGGCGCGCTGGTGCTGGAATCACTGGAAACCGCACTCGCGCGCGGCGCCACGATTCTTGGCATCCTGCGCGGCTGCGGCGAAAAGGCGGACGATTTCCACCGCACCCGCTCGAAGCCGGACGCTTCGCCGGCGATCGCGGCGGTTCGTGCTGTGCTAGCCGATGCCGGCTTGAGCCAGGACGAGATCGACTACGTTAACGCCCACGGCACCTCGACGCCGGAAAACGACAAGATGGAGCATCTGTCGCTGTCGACGGTGTTCGGCGAGCGGATCGGCTCGATGCCGGTCTCGTCGAACAAATCGATGATCGGCCACACGCTGTCGGCGGCGGGCGCCGTCGAGGCGGCGTTCTCACTGATGACGATGCGCGAAAGCGTCATCCCGCCGACCATCAACTATGACAATCCCGACCCCGCGATCGTGCTCGACGTGGTGCCGAACAAGAAGCGCAATGCCGAGGTCCGCACCGTGCTGTCGAACTCCTTCGGCTTCGGCGGCCAGAACACTTGCCTTGTCATGGCGCGGGAACCGGTCTAAGCGACCTTTTTCAGCCAGACCGAAACCGACAGGCCCAATGCGCGCATTGCAACTTATCGAGGACCGCCGTCTTGAAACGGTGGACCTGCCGCCTCCCCCACCGCCGGCACTTGGCGAAGTCACGCTGCGCATCAAGGC
>NZ_RZTF01001260.1:0-211 GCF_004023175.1 Mesorhizobium sp. M7A.F.Ca.MR.362.00.0.0 | reverse complement strand
TGCAGCTGGAGTAATTAAAGAAGGACTTATATATGCAAATGTTATTGGCTCTGATTTAGGACCAAAAATAACACCAATCGGTTCATTAGCTACTTTATTATGGCTGCATGTACTATCCCAAAAAAATGTGAAGATTTCTTGGGGAGCATATTTTAAAACAGGTATTATTTTAACTGTGCCAACCTTGCTGGTTACACTTATCGGCCTATAC
>NZ_RZTF01001259.1:0-211 GCF_004023175.1 Mesorhizobium sp. M7A.F.Ca.MR.362.00.0.0 | reverse complement strand
GAAGTATGTTGTTCCAAATGAAAAATATTACGTACCACCTAATGAAAAAGCAAATGAAACAAAGTTTATTTTACCATCACTCCCTCAACATTGGATTCTGAAAAGCGATGAACATTGGACTTATTGCTTACTTAATAATATCTCTCTGCCAAATCAAGGGTGGAAAATACACATAAGTTCTACTACAAATAGTGCACAAGATACATTAGCT
>NZ_RZTF01001258.1:0-211 GCF_004023175.1 Mesorhizobium sp. M7A.F.Ca.MR.362.00.0.0 | reverse complement strand
GCGTGTAGCCTTGCGTGAATTCGCGCGACCAGATGCCAAAGCTCTTCTCCAGCCGCAGTGCATTGAGCGCGTAATAGCCGATTTCGGCAAGGCCGAGATCCTCGCCCGCCGCCAGCAGCGTTTCGCGCAGAGTGGCATGCATGGTCACGGGGCAACTGATTTCGAAGCCGAGCTCGCCTGATATAGACAGCCGCGCTACACGGGCCTGCAC
>NZ_RZTF01001257.1:0-212 GCF_004023175.1 Mesorhizobium sp. M7A.F.Ca.MR.362.00.0.0 | reverse complement strand
CACCTTTAGCTGACTAAGCTAAACAATAGAAAATAGAGAGGAAATAATAAGCAGCATGAAATATATCATCTTATTTGCCATAGTATGGGCAGGTGTATACTTAATTGAAAAACTACTATTTAAATTGCTGGGTGTTCAAAAAAAGAAGGTATCTAAAACAGAGGGAAAGAAGGCAGACATATTCGGAAGGGTAATCATCGCCATATTAATCG
>NZ_RZTF01001256.1:0-212 GCF_004023175.1 Mesorhizobium sp. M7A.F.Ca.MR.362.00.0.0 | reverse complement strand
TGCTGGTATAGCAGCCTATTTGGCTGATGCTGAGGAAGGCAGTGTCAACTTATTTATCTAATGTTACTCATTGCTAAATAAATGAAGGGAAGTTATAAACACTATGGATAGTGGCGCCATGTTCATTATCTTACTCATTTTATTTTTACTTTGGTTCGTATTTCGACGTTTTTTATCATTGCAAGGTGTTAAACAAATAACAACTGTTGATT
>NZ_RZTF01001255.1:0-212 GCF_004023175.1 Mesorhizobium sp. M7A.F.Ca.MR.362.00.0.0 | reverse complement strand
CGCCACAACGCGCGGTCTGGCTGCCGCCGCACATGCCTCATCAGGTCAAAATGCAGGGCGTGACTACCCGCAGCCTGTACATCGAGCCCGAGGCCTTGCCGCTGGCAGCGCGTAGCGCAGATTGCCAGGTGGTCAGCATTTCGCCGCTGCTGCGTCAGTTGCTGATCGAGGCTGTGGAAATGCCGCTCGAATACGCGCAACAAGGACGCGAC
>NZ_RZTF01001254.1:0-212 GCF_004023175.1 Mesorhizobium sp. M7A.F.Ca.MR.362.00.0.0 | reverse complement strand
CTGTCAAGAAATACAAAAACCAAACAGCATGGTTTTGTTCATCCATCGCTGCCCTTTTAAATGATCCTTTAATAAAATTATTATTTGTGCTGTCAGAGATTTCTAAATAAAAATCGACAGCTTCTTGTTCGTCTACAAAGGCAGAATTAACTCCTGCATGATAATTTTGCGGGCAGGCTTCTGAAATGGCAGCTGAGTGCTTTTGACCAGTG
>NZ_RZTF01001253.1:0-212 GCF_004023175.1 Mesorhizobium sp. M7A.F.Ca.MR.362.00.0.0 | reverse complement strand
ATACTACACCTTTATCAATAATCTTCATAAGCTTTTGGTTGCCTATAAGAAGGCTGCTTAAAGGTTTTCCAATTACAGAAGCATTTAGACTTGGAATGATAGGAAGTATAGCATCATTATAATCAAGGATTACACCATTTTGATTTAATACAATAACCCCTTCTTTCATTCTCTCAAATACAGTATCCCTAAATATTGGCATTACATTGAAC
>NZ_RZTF01001252.1:0-212 GCF_004023175.1 Mesorhizobium sp. M7A.F.Ca.MR.362.00.0.0 | reverse complement strand
CTGGAGACACATATTGTAATGGAGCGAGTGGATGATCAGAGGCGACAAAGAGCACCATTTCCTCCTCCAAAAGCCGGACTGTATGCAGATAAGTGTCACTCCGGGAGATATCGGTAATGAAAGCAGCATCCAATTCCCCTTTTAACAGTCCTTCTCTGGCATGTTCATCAGAATGGGCCGGTTTGAAAATAACCTTCACCTCAGGATATTTC
>NZ_RZTF01001251.1:0-212 GCF_004023175.1 Mesorhizobium sp. M7A.F.Ca.MR.362.00.0.0 | reverse complement strand
CTGTTAAAGACTTCTTAGCCGTTTACCGGAAATCATCAAAAGACATCTACAGGAAAACAAAAAACAATAATAAGGATTTAAAGAAAATCGCTATTCTTGAATGCCTCTGATTTGGTCTCCGATTTTTTTCCGTAATGACTAGTGCTTTTACCTAAGCAAGACGCTGGGTGGGTGAATATCTTATTAGGGATTATAAAGAGGAGGTAAACTAC
>NZ_RZTF01000124.1:13140-15755 GCF_004023175.1 Mesorhizobium sp. M7A.F.Ca.MR.362.00.0.0 | reverse complement strand
ACCTAGATATCTCCCACCATAACGCTCCTCGGTGGCTGGCACATCCCGCCGGTATTCCTCGAACGCAGCAGCGTTCTTTACGTCTACATCCGCGATCAGATAGGCGGCCATTTGCGCTTCCTCCTTCTCGACGGCGCCCGACCGTTACGCTCCGGTCGCGGGGGCGACGCCCGCCGGTCAAGACGCCCCTCTTCAGCGCTTCACCGGCAACCGCCGATGCGAAGTCAAAAGCCTGTTATAATCCACGGATTGGCGTCGTATCCGAGGCGCGGCTCTGCTTTTGCGCCGCTATCTCCCGATTTGGCGGTTCCGGTGAAACCACAGTCCAGATTTGGTGCGGACTTCTTGGCTGACGGGTTGGTGGAACATAAAGCGGCGGCGTCACTGACCGCCGCCTTCTTTTCCTTGGCAACAGCCACACCAGTCGCAGCGAAAACGACAGCCGCGCAAAATACAGCCACTCTCATTGGAACCCCCACATTGCACCCGACGGATGGTCGGACATGACGTAACGTCATCTTAACATTAGCACTAACGAATATATTAGCTAGCCCTGTGCCATAAAAAGCTGGCCGGAGTGCCAAGCTTGCGTCGTGGCCGCCAAAACCGGTGCCATCTCGACACCGGCCGGCATGAGTCGCATTCTGCCCGTTGGAGAAGGGTGTGGATAAGCCAAATACAGGGGCTGATCAGGCTAAACGCTGGCGGGACCTGGCCCTGCGCGGCCGGAGGCGTCTGTCACACAACGTCATGTCGTGGGCGCTGATCCTGACGGCGATAACCATTCTCGGTGGCCTGATCGCGTTCAAAGCGTACAAATGAGCAG
Source organism: Mesorhizobium sp. M7A.F.Ca.MR.362.00.0.0 (assembly GCF_004023175.1). Lineage (NCBI taxonomy): Bacteria > Pseudomonadati > Pseudomonadota > Alphaproteobacteria > Hyphomicrobiales > Phyllobacteriaceae > Mesorhizobium > Mesorhizobium sp. M7A.F.Ca.MR.362.00.0.0. The sequence goes on along the minus strand of NZ_RZTF01000124.1, from coordinate 14,929 downwards.
AGCCCTAGCGCGCATTCTCGCCGACGGTTATCGGCCACAGCCTAGCCGCTGCCAAGCAGCGGCACGGTAACGGTTGTCGCGTAGTTGATCGGGAAGGAACTGAAGTAGGGAAAGTCGATGACGAAGGCATAGGCGGCGGTCAGATGCGCCATGCGGAAGCCGCCGCTCACCGGGTCGATGGCGATGGTGACGTTCACGTCCTTGAACCCCAAGGCCTGCAATTTCTGCGTGGCGATCGATTGAATGTCGGCCTGGGTCAGCGTGTTTTTAAGCTGCAGCGAGCGCGCTGACGTCTCCAGCGTATAGCGAACACTGGAGACCGAGTGCATCGACCAGCCAAAGGCGAAGATTCCGAACAGCAGCATGACAAGGAAGGGCGCGATCAGCGCGAACTCCAGCCCGGCCCCGCCCGATCGATCCCGCCGGAACGCGCTTACCCTAGCGGACACGGATCGTCTCCTGGTGACCGATGACGGTGGAAGTGGCAAAGGCGCCGAAGGCAATTGGCGGCACCCAGGTGCCCGATGCCTGTATCTGGACATAGACCGCTGGCACCTTCGGCCCACTGCACATGGTGGACGCGTCGACCACCGTCGCCCCGCACATACGGATGCGGCTTAGCGTGACCTGGCCGTCTTCCGGCCGATTTTCCCAGCTCGCAATGGCAAGGGCCTGGGTCGCTGCATCATCGGTCGATCCGCTCATGACCAGGTTCGCGGCGGTCTTCACACCGGCGCGCATAGACAGTGAACTCGTTACGTAGGACCAGCCGTCCAGAATACCAAGCAGCACCAGGCACAGAATCGGCAGCACCATCGCGAACTCGACCGCCGCAACGCCCGAATCATCGCCAAGGATCGGTATCGATCGGCGCCGCACGGCGCTACTCGGACAGTGCCACGGACCGCGCGGCTGGAATGTTGGGCACTCCGAGGCTCGAGCAATCCTGATTGATGGTTGAGTTACCGGACCATTGGATCGTATTGGCGACGACCCTGGTGCAGCCGCCATTGCCCGAGAAGTTGCCAAGATAGTTCACTTGCTGCTTGGGGAAGTAGATGGCCCCGGTCAAAAGCGAGTCCGCTGTGCCGTTGAATGTGCTGGATGCGATCATGCCGGTCCTGTCGCCGTAGAACAGAACGCCTGAGTAGGTGCCCGAAGTCGCCGCGCTGAGCTTCACGGACGCATTGCCATTCATGCTGACGGTCGAACTGCCCGACATGAAGATGGTCACCCCGCTGCCGGTGATGGCTGCGTTGGCGTTTATCTTGAAACTGCCCTGGACGACATAGACGCCGGGCGAAAGCGTGACATTGCCCTTCAGGTTCATGCCGCTGCAATAGGTGCCTGGACCGAGCGTCGCCTTGTTGTCGTTCTGGCAGGGGGTCGCGGCCACCGGGGCCGGCAGGTCGACAAAGGGATCGCCGGCAGGCAGTGCCTGGGTGATCGGGACCGCGCAGACGGTGGTGACGGGGTTGCTGAGAGAGACACCGCCTGCCGATATCAGGCAATCGGCCTGCAGGCCGGCCGAACCCTGAACCTTGATGGCGTCCGAGGCGATCGAATTAGACATGACCGAGCAGCCGTTAAGCTTAACGCTGGTGCTGCCGGAAAACAGCGCCGCCTGCGAAGCGGACGGATCGAGCGCGAGCATGCAAGCACTCGAGGCATCGGTAATAACGGCCACCGCCCTCGCCTGTTCGGGGACCTTGTCTTGCGTGAAGATCAGGGTGAACATCCGGTCGAGCTGCTGGCCGACGATCACCTCGACCGCTTTTTTCGCCGTATT
>NZ_RZTF01000124.1:2827-13131 GCF_004023175.1 Mesorhizobium sp. M7A.F.Ca.MR.362.00.0.0 | reverse complement strand
TGACGACGATCGTGCCCGAGCCCAGTCCGTTCGACGCCGCGGACTGGGTCGCGGCCGCGACGATCGTCGGCTTGTCGGAACCCGAGATCTGTTCGAGCGCACCGGCATAGGCGGCTGCATCGGCCGTCGCCTGTAACCTCAGGCTGTTGTAGTACCAATAGGAGGTCTCGACGCCGAAGCCCGCAGCGCCGACAACGACCGGCAAGGTCAGAGCAAAAATGGTAGCGACGTTTGCGCCCGTGCTCCGGCGCATGGCGTCCATTACAAGCCGAACACGGGTGAAGCTACTCAAGGCCATGGTTTAAATTAGAAAGCACGCATAAATGAACGAATGGCTAAAAAGTTCGTTGCATTTTTGAGCAGTGGTCCATTGGCTTCAAAAAAGAAGTGTTTCGCTGGCTGACCAACGCGCAAGCGCATCGATGTCTCAGAGTGGGCCGCCCCTCAAGGCCGGCGGGAAATTGCCGGATTCGCAGCCGAGACCGCGCGAACAACGACCGGTCTTCGAAAAACACACCGGAGTAAACGTATTTACAAATTACTGATGCATGTATGGAGGATGGAGGTTCAGGATTTGCTTCAAGCGGAAAGAATTGGCATCGACTCCGCGACCGTATCAGCCAACATCTCTCGCTGCACGGCCAGGAAAAACCTGCGCACTTCATCGCTGGCTGCTGTTCTGTCCCTGCCGGACCCGACGACGAGATCGAGCAACTCCGACGCCTTGGCTCTCCAGAACGAGGTGGCGGTCTCGCCATGCAGGTTGCCGAGCTTGGCAGCAACCTCCCTGACCAAGAATACCTGACGGTCGATCGGGAACGCACGGACTTTTTCTGCGGACATCTTCCAACCCATGAGACTGACGCAACGAATCAACCATTGCCAACAAGCAAAGGCGTAGCCGGGAAGATGGAAACGGAAGCTTAACAGGGCCGGCCTTGGTGCGGTGCAGTCGTCGGGACGAAACGCGCACAGCGGCGCTCACGATATTACCACGTGCGTTCAAACACGATCGCCGGTGTTTTAATCGGGCAACGAACAGGGCACAGCCCTCAGGCCTGGAGCGCCCTCGCCTCACCGCCGCGCTTGCGCGGCGTCATCATGTCCCTGGCCATCAGTCCACTGGCGCGGCAAAACGCCATGAACGCCCGGCAGGCATCCTCGGTCTTGACCACGTCCACCGTGGCGCCAAAGCAGGCGTTGAACGCTTTCTGATAGATCGGGCCCTGACGGCGCGCAGGCCAGTCCTGGAGAAAATCGAGCGCCTGTTCGACGCCATAGATTTCCTCGACTGGCAGACCGGGTCCAGGCGCTATGCGCACAGGCACCTCGAATTGCAGTCTATCCATTTCCTGTCTCCCGAACGGCATCGCCGAGGCAACGCCGTTCGTCGTCAAAAGTTGCTTTGACCGGCTTCTGGCCCAGAAATGTGTCGTCACTTGGGTCGCGGGCCGCCACGTCGCGCCAAACAAATCGCGCACCCGAGATCTGTCCTGGGTGACATATGCTCACTGGTTCGCCGGATCCGTCTCCGCGTCGAAGGCCATGCGACAGGCGGTGATCAGTACAAATACCGTCGGCACGGCGAAGATGCCGCCGAGAACAAGGGCCGCCATCGCCGACAGGCCGAGCGTCTCGGCAACCGCCCAATAGACGGTTCCGATGCAGATGAGCGCCTGGACGCAGAGGAACGCGGCAGCCGAGGCCGCGCGCGACAGGGTTTTGAAGGTCTTGATGCGTTGTTGCATTGAAATGATCCGGAAATGACGCGCCGCGCGACCGCTGCGCGGCCGACAGCCGCCGCACGATCACGACGCGAACAGGAATAGCGATGAGGTGGGGGTACGGCCCTGGGCCGCTCAGGCCGTGATGGCCGGCGGTGCGCGCGGCTGGTTGGTGCTCGCCCCGGGAACCGAGGCGGCCCCATATCCCGAGACCATCGCTCTTTGCGATGGCCGTTCGGCCCAAAGAAAAACAGCGTCGGGGACCGCAAGCGCGGGGTGGCCGCCGGCGAACTTGACCAGGACCGGACGGCCGGCACGAACCTCCAGCGCTTGCGCCTTGCCGGTGACACGCAGCAGCGCCGCCACTTCGCCCGACCGCTCGACACCGACGCTGACACCGCTTGGCGCAGACCCCGCAAAGCCTGACGCCACCGGCAGGCCGAAGCACAGCATCGCCAGCAGCACCATGCCCATCAGGCATGAGCACGCTGCCGTCAGCGGCGCTTCAGGCCATCCGGTTTGCCTGGCCGCCGCGAAGGGACGCGATCTCGAAAACATCACCCGCCCTAACGCACCATGGCCAGAAAGGGAAGCAAACCGGGCAAAAACCGGCAAGACATCGCCCTTGCGAGGCAAATATCGGGAAGCGCGCGGCCGCATCAGACAGTTCTTCCTTGAACCTTTTGCCCTCAAGTGCCAAATCTGGGGTAATTTTCACGCTGGCTCTCCTGCAGAGCCCTACCCGCTACACGGACAAAATGGTCACCTATCTCGACGCTGCCACGGCCCCGCTCAGAAATACCGGCCAGATCCGCCTCTATGGCGAGGACGGCTTTGCCGGCATGCGCAAGGCATGCGATCTCACCGCACGCTGCCTCGACGAGCTGGTGCCGATGGTCCAGCCTGGCGTCACCACCGAAGCAATAGACCGCTTCGTCTTCGAATTCGGCATGGACCACGGCGCGCTGCCGGCGACGCTCAACTATCGCGGCTACACGAAATCGTCCTGCACCTCGATCAACCATGTCGTCTGCCATGGCATTCCCGACAACAAGCCGCTCAAGGATGGCGACATCGTCAACATCGACGTCACCTACATCCTCGACGGCTGGCACGGCGATTCTTCGCGCATGTATCCGGTCGGCACGATCAAGCGCGCCGCCGAGCGGCTGCTCGAAGTCACGCATGAATGCCTGATGCGCGGCATTGCAGCGGTCAGGCCGGGCGCCCGCACCGGTGCCATCGGCGCCGCCATCCAGACCTTTGCCGAAGGCGAGCGCTGTTCGGTGGTGCGCGACTTCTGCGGCCACGGCGTCGGCCAGTTGTTCCATGACGCGCCGAACATCCTGCATTACGGCAGCGCCAATGAAGGCGTCGAGATGCGGCCAGGCATGATCTTCACCATCGAGCCGATGATCAATCTGGGCAGGCCGCATGTGAAGGTTCTGTCGGACGGCTGGACTGCGGTGACGCGCGACCGCTCGCTGTCGGCGCAGTACGAGCACACGATCGGCGTGACCGACACAGGGTGCGAGATTTTCACGCTGTCGCCCAAAAAGCTCGATCGCCCCGGCCTGCCGGCTTAGAGCGCGTCTGCCCGGCAGGAGGCCGTCTATGCCGACTGCACGCCAGCGGCATTCGGCAGATCGATGGTGACGACCAGTCCGCTGGGCTGGTTGTCCTGCAATTCGATCCTACCGCCGTGACCCTGGACGATGTCGGCAACGATCGACAGGCCCAGACCGAAGCCATGCTTCGATGCAATGCCGCGCGATGCATCTTCCTTGAAGAATGGTTCGAAAACACGAGCACGTGCCGTCATCGGAATGCCCGGCCCGTCGTCCCCTACCGTGATGCGCGCCGCCGTGCCGGTCGCTGTCAAGGCGACCGTGACATTGCCAGCGAATTTGACCCCGTTGTCGCAAAGATTGGCGATCGCACGCGCCAATGCATTGGGCTTGCACCAGCCCAGGAGCCGGTCCGGCCCGGAATATGAGACAGGAAATCCGACATCGGAGAACTCGGCGCAGACGGTTTGCAGAACGCTGGCAATGTCGGCGAGCTGCAGCTTCTCCGTCGAAACATCGTTGCGCAGATAGGTCAGGGTCTCGTCGATCAAGATTTCGATGTGCTGGACATCGGACAGGATTGCGGTTCGGATGGGTCCATCATCCATACGCTCGGCGCGAAGCCGCAGCCGCGTCAACGGCGTGCGCAGATCATGACTGACGCTGCGCAACATGCGCGTGCGATTTTCGATCATCGTGCGGATGCGCGTCCTCATCCTGTTCAGGGCGCGCGCCAATCCCACCATTTCAATGGAGCCGTGTTCGACGAAGAGCTGTTCGCCATTCTCAATCTCGGCCGAACCGACTGCTGCCGAGATGCGCTTCAATGGATCCGTCACGGCCCAAACCGCAAACAGCCAGATCAGCACGGGCAAGGTGACGAAAGCCATGAACCTGTAGAACGAGGCACGGACGAGGCCCGATGTCAGCCAGGAATCGGGCATGCCGAAATGGGCCAGGACGTCCTGCTGGTCCAAGTCGATGACAAACGCGTATCGGCCGCCAATCCTTAGCCAGCGTCCATCAACCGTCCCCCTGTCGATACGCAAAAGCCATTCGACACTTCGCCATTGCAGATAGGACTGGGGAATGCCGGCTATCTGGTCCCTGGGCAATATCTCGAAATCAAAGCCGGCCCGCTTTGCTGTCGCCAGAATTGCGCCACGCGCCTCCGCCGGCGTTTCTTGCAACAAGGCAGCAACAACGCCTGCACGCCTTGCGTTATCTTCCGCGGCGGGAAGGTCGACGTTCTCTATGAAACTCTCAACGACCGAGCCGACGAACATGATCACGATCACCGCGATGAAAATGATCGCCACAAACTGCCCACGCACGGACTGCGGCAGGAAACGGCGGAGGATATCACTCATGCTTCCTCCACCGTCGCGGTGAAGATATAGCCACCCAACCGAACGGTCCTCAAAAGCACCGGATCGCGCGCATCCTTTTCGATCTTCCTGCGGATTCGACTGATATGGACATCGACGCTACGCTCGATCGGCCCCGCGAGCCCGGCATGGGTTACGCCCAGAAGTTCCTCGCGAGAGAGAACCCGGCCTGCATTGCGACAAAACGCAAGCAACAGGTCGAATTCATGCGTCGTGGTCGTAACCCGCGCATTGTTGGGGTCATGCAATTGCCGGCGTATTGGATCGAGGCGCCAGCCGTTGAAACGGAGGACCTTCGACCAGTCCCGCTCGTCTGGAGCATAGGCTGTACGGCGCAGCAGCGCCCGTATCCTGGCCGTCAGTTCGCGCGCGCTGAACGGTTTCGTCACATAGTCGTCGGCGCCGATTTCCAGCCCGAAGATGCGGTCGATTTCCTCGCCGAGCGCGGTCAGCATCAGGATCGGAATGTTGGTTCCGGCACGAAGACGGCGGCAGATGTTGAGACCATTTTCGCCCGGCAGCATGACATCAAGCACGATGAGATCGAATTTCTGGTTGCGAAGCGCAGCGTTCATCTGGACGCCGCTCTCGGCAATTTCCACGATCATGCCGTTGTCGGTGAGCGTCTCGCCCAGCATGCGCGCGATCTCAAGATCGTCTTCGACAATGAGGATGCGCGAACCTTGCCTGGCCGACCTGGATTCGGCGCTCAAATCGCTTTGGTGCCGTTGCTGTGCCATTCCGGAGTTTGTCTAGCCTGCATTTGGTGCCTGGGTAGGCGTCAGAACCGATATCCGACGAGAAGCATCCCTGAAGGCTGGATCTTTTCGAGGACAACAGGGCTGTCGGCAGCGTCCCCCAAGAGAACACCGACCCCCGCTTCGCCGCGCACCATCCAGCTCTCGTCGAGCATATATGTGGCGGAAATCGAAAAATCGGCGCGCTTCAAACCGGCACCGGCATCATAGCGCGCCAGCCCCGAGCGAGCCGATTGTTCGGGCGTGACACCAAAATAGGCCTGCATGTAATTTTCGTCGGCAAAGACGGCGGACGCGCTGGCGCCGATCATCAACGATTGAGACAGAGGCCGGGTCACCTCGATCCCCACCCTGCCCTCCAGGCCATCGCTGCCGCCGATGGTCTTGTCCAGTTGCGCGAATATTTCGGCCGGACCGAACTTCGCCGCTGCCTTCACGCCGACCGTCGCGCCCATGTCGACGTCCCCCAAGCCGCGCAGATGGTCGGAGTCGTCTTCCTTGCGGCCCATCTCATAGCCAAGCCGAGCGCTGAACGCGAACGGTCCTTGTTCATAGACGGCGATGTTGGCACCTGTCGGGTCGATCGTCACCGTGTCGAGGAATGTCGCCGTGACGAAAGGCACCGGCATGATCTTGAACTCATTGCTGCCTTCGTATTTGGGGACGATGATGGCGCCGCCGCCAAGCACGACATGCCAGTCGGCCAGCTTCTGGTCGAAACGCCCGAAACGGGAAGGCTCGGGCGGCAGGGTAAAATCATCGGAATTCACCGCAATGGCGTCTGCCGCCAGCGCGCCCTCCGAATGCGTCGAAAGCAGGATTGCCATGGCCGCGAGAGATGCCCGGCCGGCCAACAGTCCAGAGTCAATTTTGGCGAACATGCGCGCTCCAGTATAGCGAGGCAACGAGCCTCCGATGGCGCCAACATGTCAGGTGAAAGTGGCCGCATGCGTTAAGTGATGTTAAGTTTTGTTGCGCAATCGTGGTTTCATCTTGCCGTATGAGAAAGCCATAGCGACGATCTGCCGTGGGACGTCTCGCGATCGGGGAACAGAACTGTTTCAATCCCGGCCAGAACAGTTCTAATGTCTGCGCTGGAGCAATGTGGGCGGTGTATGGGGAACACAAACGACGACGACGAGCGGAGTTTCTTCTCCGAAGCGCCGATGCGGCCTGCGGCGAAAGCCAAGGCGACGCTCGACGAAAAGCCGCATTACCTCGGTCACCGCGACCGACTGCGCGAGCGTTTTGCCCTGGCGGGTCCGGACGCCCTGCCCGATTACGAACTTCTGGAACTTCTGCTTTTTCGCCTGATCCCTCGTGCCGACACCAAACCGGCGGCCAAGGCGCTGCTGGCGCGCTTCGGCACGCTGGCCGAAGTGCTCGGGGCGCCGGTTGGCCTCTTGCAGGAAGTCAAGGGCGTTGGCCCTGCGGTGGCGCTCGATCTCAAGATCGTCGCGGCAACCGCGCAGCGCATGGCGCGCGGAGAGGTGCAGGGTCGCGAAGTCCTCTCGTCCTGGACACAGCTTCTTGCCTATTGCCGGTCGGTCATGGCCTTCGAGGCGCGCGAGCAGTTCCGCATCCTGTTCCTCGACAAGAAGAACGCGCTGATCGCCGACGAGGTTCAGCAGACAGGCACCGTCGACCATACGCCCGTTTACCCGCGCGAGGTGGTCAGGCGCGCCCTCGAACTCTCGGCCACCGCCATCATCCTGGTCCACAATCACCCGTCGGGCGACCCCACACCCTCACGAGCCGATATCGAAATGACGAAGGAGATCATCGAGGCGGGCAAGCGGCTGGGCATCGCGGTGCACGACCACATCATCGTCGGGCGGAAGGGATATGCCAGCATGAAGGGCCTGTTGCTGATCTGACGGGCCGGGGGCATGCCAAGACCGTCCGATCAAGCCCGGGCGATCGAATGAAGTGCAGGAAATTCGCTTGCACAATCTTTTACCAAAAAATTTGAAAATTGTTCAATCTTGGAAAGAGGGCCCAAGGTCCGCTCTATCTCTGGATTAAACTTCCAATCGAGAGGAATGCTCTCTTGATTTTTAGAAGACAATTCCGTTGAGGCATCGCATTTTCGCTGCTACCGTTTTGAAACGCTTCAATTGGAACTCCGCCATTGCAACGCAAGCGCCCGACCATAGCGGATGTCGCACGAACCGCCGGTGTCTCCATCGGCACGGTGTCGAATTTCATCAATGGAACGGCAAGCCTGAAGGAAGGCACGCGCGACCGCATCGAGAAGGCGGTTTCCGCGCTGATGTATCGGCCGAGCTCCTTTGCACGCTCACTGCCGGGCCGCGCACCACGCAGGCCAAAGAACCTCGATCACCTGCCAAGACTTCTGGTCGCAGGTAGGGTGAGTGTCGACTTCCTGTGCCGCGTCGACGTGCTGCCGCATCGCGACGACCGGATCACCGCCAGCCACATCGACAAGGCGCTGGGTGGCCCCGCGGCCAATCTCGCGGTTGCCGCCGCCGGTATCGGAGCACCCTACGCGCTGGACGTTGAACTGGCGACAGCAGTTGGCCAGGATCCAGAGAGCGATTGGGCGCTCGGCGCGCTTTCGAAACTGGGTGTCCACGCCTTGCCGATCCGCAACACGCCCAACAACCGCCTCTCCCAGGCGATCGTGATCATCGAGCGCAATGGCAGCCGGACGATCATCAGCGAACCGTTCGAGCTTGGCGAGGTCGACCTGACAGCCAATCTGGATATCCAGCCCGAGCAACGCCCGGCCTGCCTTCATATCGAAGGCTTTCACTACGAGACGATGACCGCGTCCATCGCGCGCTTTCATCAGGCGGGCTGGAAGGTGAGCCTGCATTCGGCCGGCCTTCCCAAAAGCGCACGCACGCCGGAAACCTTCTCGCAGATGGTCAAACAGATCGATCTGACCTTCATCAACGATGTGATGATACGGGAGATCTTCGACTTTCGCAGCCGCATGGCAACGACGATCGAAGAGGTGCGAGCGATGTTATCACGCATCAAACAACGGGGAACGGTCGTGCTCACCCTCGGCGAGTTCGGCGCCGTCGTTTTTCCGGCGAATGGCGGTCCGCAGATCGAGGTGCCGGCGCTGCCGGTCAATCGCGTCGACGCGACAGGCGCCGGCGACAGCTTTGCCGGCATCTTCCTTGCCCTTTGGCTGCATGGCGCGTCGCTGGACGACGCCGCGCGCTATGCGGCAATCGGGGCGAGCCTGACGACAACGGTCGAAGGCGCGCAGGGTTACATCGCAGACTTTGCCACGCTGAAGGCTGCGGCCCTGGCGAACAATGCCGTGATGGCCAGTTGAAACAATGGCTTATCGACGTTTCGACCTGGCGCGGAACACCGCATCAACCGACGAAATCAGGAGAGTATGATCATGGCGAAAACAAAAGTCCTTCTTGTCGGCGAAAGCTGGGTGAGTTCGGCGACCCACTACAAGGGGTTCGACCAGTTCGGCAGCGTCACCTTTCACCTGGGCGCAACACCCCTGGTGGACGCTTTGAAGGGCAGCGAATTCGATCTCGACTACATGCCCGCTCACGAGGCCGTCGAGAAGCTGCCTTTCACCATGGAAGGGCTGTCGCAATACAGGGCGATCATCCTGTCCGACATTGGCGCGAATTCACTCCTGCTCCACCCCGATGTCTGGCTGCACGGCAAAACGGTTCCCAACCGGCTCAAGCTCCTGCGCGACTGGACGCTGGCCGGCGGCGGCCTGATCATGATCGGCGGCTATTTCAGCTTCCAGGGCATTGACGGCAAGGCGCGCTGGCATCGCACGGCGGTCGAGGAGGCGCTGCCGGTGACCTGCCTTCCCAATGATGACCGGCTCGAAATTCCGGAAGGCTTTCGTCCTGAGATCACTGGTTCCAGGGATCATCCGATTTTTGCCGGCATCGAGGGCGAATGGCCGCTGCTGCTCGGTGCCAACGAGGTCATCGCCCGTGATCGCGACGATGTCGAGGTCCTGGCGCGGCTGCCGCAGGACCAGGGCGGTCATCCCCTGCTGGTCACCGGGCGCCATGGCGAAGGGCGTACGCTGGTCTGGACGTCGGACATCGGCCCTCACTGGCTGCCGAACAGTTTTGTCGAATGGCCTGGCTACGCGCGGCTTTGGACCAACGTGCTGCGCTGGGTCAGCAACGCCGCCTAGCCGATCCGCAATCGTCGGGGAACCCGTCATGACAGAGCCCTTTCTTGTCGCCAGAAACATCGCCAAGCGCTTCGGCGCTCTGACCGCGCTGGCAAATGTCGATCTGGAGATCCGCTCCGGCGAGGTGCTGGCGCTTCTCGGCGACAATGGCGCCGGCAAATCGACCTTCATCAAGATCCTGGCAGGCGCTCATCCGCCCAGTGGTGGGGAGCTTGTGATCGAGGGCAATCCGGTCGCCTTTCACTCGCCCAAGGATGCCGCGGCATCGGGGATCGCGACGATCTTTCAGGAACTGGCGCTTTCGGAGAACCTGTCGATCGCAGAAAACGTCTTTCTCGGCCGGGAATTGAAACGCTCCATTTTGGGCATTCCGTTCTTGAAGCGCAAAGAAATGCGCCAGCGCGTCGACGGCCTGCTGAAGGAGCTCGATGCCCATATTTCCGATCCAGAAGCGCCTGTTGGCAGTCTGTCGGGCGGCCAACGCCAGGCCGTCGCAATCTGCCGGGCGCTCAATCTGAATGCCAGGCTGGTCATCATGGATGAGCCGACCGCGGCCCTTGCCGTAGCCGAAACGCGCAAGGTCCTGGCGTTGACACGGCGGCTTGCCGCGCGCGGCTGTGCCGTTGTGCTCATCAGCCACAACATTTCCGAAGTCTTCGAGGTTGCCGACCGCATCGTGGTGTTCCGGCGCGGCCGCAAGGTGG
>NZ_RZTF01000124.1:1933-2817 GCF_004023175.1 Mesorhizobium sp. M7A.F.Ca.MR.362.00.0.0 | reverse complement strand
GCTGGCGGCCGATACCGATCACGAGGAAGTCGTTTCGCTCATAACAGGCGCTCATCCCGACGTGCGGGCGCTTGAAAAAACAAACTGAAACGCACGTCATTTCCAGAGAGGTTCAAACACATGCTTTCACAGTTCAAGAAAGTGCTCGCCGCTTCCGCACTGTCACTCGCCATTGCAACCGCGGCGCATGCCGCGGACAAACACAAGGTCGCCTTCGTTCCGCAATTGATCGGCATCCCTTACTTCAACGCCATGGAAGCCGGCGGCAATCGCGCCGCCAAGGACCTGGGCCTCGATTTCATCTATTCCGGTCCCGTCGACACCAATCCGGTCGACCAGTTGCAGATCGTCCAGAACCTGATCGATCAGGGCGTCGAGGCGATCTCGGTCAGCGTCCTCGATGCCTCCAGCATCGCACCCGTTGTCGAGAGCGCCAAGGCGAAAGGCATCAAGCTGTTCACCAGCGACAGCGACGCGCCCGACAGCGGCCGCGCCGTCTATGTGGCGCAGGCGACCGACGAAGGCCTCGGCACAACCATTGTCGACGAACTCGTCAAGCGCGTCGGCGAGGACGCAACCATCGGCATCGTCTCCGGCGAGGCAACGGCGTCCAATCTCAACGCCTGGATCGGCTTCATGCAGAAGCAAGCCACCGCCAAATATCCGAAGCTGAAGCTGCTCGCGCCGCAATTCGCCGGCGGCACCGCTGAACGCGCCGCGCAAATATCAGGCGATCTGATGGCGGCCAACCCGGACATCAAGGCGATCATCGCCGTCGCCTCCTCGACATGCCCGGGCGTAGCCCAGGCCATCGAAACCGCAGGCAAGATCGGCTCGGTCATCGGTGCCGGCTACTGCAGCCCGAACACGGCACGGTCTTACCT
>NZ_RZTF01000124.1:0-1923 GCF_004023175.1 Mesorhizobium sp. M7A.F.Ca.MR.362.00.0.0 | reverse complement strand
GCCTTCGGCTTCACCGTGCTCTGGGATCCCGAGCAACTCGGCTATCTCACGGTCTGGGCCGGCAAACAGCTGATCGACGGCAAGAGCTTCGAAGCGGAAAACAAGGTCGTCGGCCTGGAAAAGCCCGTCACCTATGATGCCGCCAAGGGCATTTTGCTTCTCGGGCCGCCGGCCGTCTTCACCAAGGACAATGTCGACAAGTTCAACTTCTGAGCTCTGAGATGAACGTGGTGCGGCAGTTTGGAAACGGTGTCTTCTCCATGAACGGGCGGGAGTGGTCTCTGCTTGTCGCCTGTTTGCTGGCGATCGTCATCTTTTCTGTCGCATCGCCGCACTACGCGACATCAGGCAATGCAGCCACGGTCTTGCGCAACAGTGTCGAACTGCTGCTGATCGGCCTTGGCATGACCCTGCTGCTCGCCATGGGCGGCATCGATGTCTCGATCGGCATCGTCATGGGTCTGGCGGCCATCGCCATCGGGCGTGTGCTCGGCGCCGGCGGCAATCCGCTGCTGGCGCTCATTGCAGGCCCTTTGGTCGGTGCGCTGCTGGGATGCGTGACCGCCACCGTCGTTGTCCTCGGCCGCGTTCCGGCAATTGTCGGTACGCTCGGCCTGCTCGGTGTCTACCGCACCGCCGTCTTCGTACTTCTCGGAGGGCAATGGCTTTCGGGCCTGCCCTCGAGCCTTACAAATCTTCTTGCAACCAGCGTGCTCGGCGTCCCCGTCCCTGCCCTGGTGATTGCCGTTGTCTATCTGGCCGTCTGGCTGGCGCTGCGGCGAACCCCTTATGGGCTGCATCTGCTGGCGATCGGCAATTCGGAGGAAAAAGCGCGGCTTTCTGGCATCCCAGTGATCAAGATCCGCTTCATGACCTTCGTCATCAGCGGTGTGCTGACTGGCATTGCCGCCACGTTCTATGTCGCCACCTATCGCAATGTGGAGATGACGATCGGCAGCACGCTGGCGCTCGATGCCATTGCCGCGGTCATTCTTGGCGGGACCAGCATATTGGGCGGCAGATGCAGCCTGATCGGCACCGTGCTCGGCGTGCTGCTTCTGAGAATCCTGCAGAACGGTCTGCTGCTGATCGGTGTCCCTTCCCTTTGGCAGCCTGTCGTCACCGGCGTTCTCATCATCGGCGTGCTTGGCTTCGAAGCTGTTTGCAACCGATTGCCGCTCGGCAGATTTCAACGAGCCCGCGCATGAAAACGCTCCGGAACCTGCAAGGCCCGGCCCTTACCCTGGCTTTGCTCTGTATGCTTTGGCTGATCGTGATTGTCGGCCTGCTGGCGCTCAAGCCTTCTGTTTTCAATCTCGGCACCGTCACCACCATTCTTCAGTTCTCGACGATCCTTGCCCTGGTCGGCCTTGGACAAGGACTGGTCATCATGGCCGGTGGCGCCGGCATCGACCTCTCGGTCGGCGGTGCGGTCTCGCTGTCCGCCATCGTCGCGATGCTTTGCCTCAAGCTGGGATTGCCGCCGGTCCTGCTGCCCGCCGTCTGCATCCTGGCCGGCGCGATGCTCGGTGCCTTGAACGGATGGCTGGTGAACGGGCTCGCGCTTCTCCCCTTCATCGCGACGCTCGGCACCTTCTTCGTCTATTCCGGCGCTGCACTTGCCATTACCGGCGGCGCGGCCCAAGCAGGCGTGCCCTCCTGGCTGCTTGTGTGGGGGCGCGGCGTCGTCATGGGCATTCCCCTGCCCTTTCTCACCCTTGCCATCCCCTGCTTTGCGCTAGCCGGTTTGGTGCTGCTCTCGACAGCGTGGGGGCGCTGGATCTACGCCATGGGTTTCAACGAACGCTCGGCCAGGCTGGTCGGTATTCCGGTCGATCGCGTTCGCTTGATCCTCTACGCCTTGAGTGGCGCGCTCGCCGGCGCCGCTGGGCTCGTCTCGATCTCCTGGCTCGGCAGCGGCAG
>NZ_RZTF01001250.1:0-212 GCF_004023175.1 Mesorhizobium sp. M7A.F.Ca.MR.362.00.0.0 | reverse complement strand
AAAGAGAGATTGACCGAGGTATGACCTTGTTCGGTCCCCATCGAGATGATTTATTGTTTTTCGTAAATGGAAGAGATGTTCAAACTTTTGGTTCACAAGGTCAGCAAAGAACTACAGCACTTTCGATTAAAATGGCAGAAATCGAACTCATACATGCGGAGATCCGTGAGTATCCTATCCTTTTATTAGATGATGTGCTCTCTGAATTAGAT
>NZ_RZTF01001249.1:0-213 GCF_004023175.1 Mesorhizobium sp. M7A.F.Ca.MR.362.00.0.0 | reverse complement strand
CAACAATGATTGCCTTTATTGGTTATAGTGTTATCACCTTCAGTCTTGTCTTTAGTCCAACTTACATAACCGAAGTAAAGGGAATCTCACCAAGTGTAATGGGCTATATGAAAGCGACCGCTGGTGCGACAGGAGCAATTTTGTCTGTCGGACTCTCCGCTTATTCTGACTTTATCTTCAAAAGAAGCAAAAATATATGGCTGTCCCGTGTTT
>NZ_RZTF01001248.1:0-213 GCF_004023175.1 Mesorhizobium sp. M7A.F.Ca.MR.362.00.0.0 | reverse complement strand
TAACAGCTTCACCATAAGACTCATCTGTTTGTACAACATTTTTGCCAAGTAGCTCAGAAAGACGTGCAGCAACTGGAGTTAAACGCAATTCTTCTACCCCTTCACCATTTGGACGGCCTAAGTGACTTGCTAAAATTACGATAGCACCTTTTTCTACTAACTCGTTAATAGTTGGTAGTGCTGCTTGAATTCTTGTTTCATCCGTGATTTTTT
>NZ_RZTF01001247.1:0-213 GCF_004023175.1 Mesorhizobium sp. M7A.F.Ca.MR.362.00.0.0 | reverse complement strand
GGGCGACAGCAAAGCATTTTGGGTAACAAATATTGAGACAAATGAAGATTACCAGCTGACTGCAAAGCTTCTGTACAGTGGCACCTACGCAGATGTGTGGGTAAATAACAATGAAATTACGGCAGATGCGGCTGCACAGCTCGGCAAGGAATTCGATGATTCTATTCACCTTTCTGTGGCAACAAATTTCGGGAAGGAATCAGATGTTAATAA
>NZ_RZTF01001246.1:0-213 GCF_004023175.1 Mesorhizobium sp. M7A.F.Ca.MR.362.00.0.0 | reverse complement strand
CCTTTATGGATTAGCAGTATAACTAATAAACGAGAAGCCTTTGGGCCTATAACAATATTTACAGATATGTAAATTGCGTTTTGGTCTAAAGGCTTCTTTTTTGTTTGTAAAAGGAGGTAAAAGAAAGGGAAAGTTGGTTGAAATATTAAATTGTTTGCAAGGGTTAGTAATTAATCAAAAAGAGAAAGAGGAGAATGATATGACATTATACGG
>NZ_RZTF01001245.1:0-213 GCF_004023175.1 Mesorhizobium sp. M7A.F.Ca.MR.362.00.0.0 | reverse complement strand
ATATTAGAGACTGGGAACTTTAATTTATGTGTTTTGTCTGCTCTAGGTTTTATTAGTTGTACTTTTTGTTCCTGGTTTATTTCCGTAATTACCGTTGTTTTTTTCTGTTCCTTTATTATTCTTTGTTCATTAAATAAAGGATTGATATACCCCATTTTACTACCCTCTCCTTATTAAATTTGCTCTTATATCTAGACCACTTTTCCACTATTC
>NZ_RZTF01001244.1:0-213 GCF_004023175.1 Mesorhizobium sp. M7A.F.Ca.MR.362.00.0.0 | reverse complement strand
GATTGGGAGTTTCCTAGTTTCTTTTTAAATAAAACAAAAACCAGAGAGAGGATGATAAGCATGTCTAGTAGTTTTGAGAAAAAATTAGAAATTTATAAAGGTCAGGTAGTACATAATGGTCCAAACAAATACTCTACAATTTGAGGAATATAAGAGTATGCGCTTTTATTTGGAATTTCAGGGCTTTATGAACCAAAATTATTGGTTTCATAT
>NZ_RZTF01001243.1:0-214 GCF_004023175.1 Mesorhizobium sp. M7A.F.Ca.MR.362.00.0.0 | reverse complement strand
TCAAATAGATACTACCCAGCAATAGCATTATAGCAGACCTCTTATATGTCTTTCTACAAAAAATTTTATGATTCAATTAAGATATCGGCTGAATATATGGTATGAACTTTGCCTTCATCATCTTCAAGGAGCAGAACGCCTTGATCTGTTATTCCTTTGGCGATTCCTTCTAAAGTACCGTTCAAGGTTGTTGCTTTCACTCGCTTCCCGATAC
>NZ_RZTF01001242.1:0-214 GCF_004023175.1 Mesorhizobium sp. M7A.F.Ca.MR.362.00.0.0 | reverse complement strand
CACAAACGCCCCTAATTTATGCAAAAGAGAAGCAGCGCTAACGCCACTTTTCGCAAGACCTAATACAAGTACCTTTTTATGATGATAATCAGTGATATGTTTCATTTTTATAACCACACCTCAATATAAATTCCTAATACTGCAAACAGCAATCCTACACTCCAGAATGTCACAACAACGCGCCATTCTGACCAGCCTACAAGCTCATAATGAT
>NZ_RZTF01001241.1:0-214 GCF_004023175.1 Mesorhizobium sp. M7A.F.Ca.MR.362.00.0.0 | reverse complement strand
TGACAGAGCATAAGACGGTCGTCGAACGAGACAGCCGCCTGTTCCAGGCAGTCGCCTTTCATTATGCCGAAATTCATGATGAAAATGACAATATCTTCAGCTCTCAAAAACTTTCCGCTAATCATTTGTATGTCATCAATTCAAAATTCGACCAAACCCCTCTCGGCTTTACAGCACCGCGGACAGAGGCAGAAAAACAATGGAAAAATACTTT
>NZ_RZTF01000123.1:315-15791 GCF_004023175.1 Mesorhizobium sp. M7A.F.Ca.MR.362.00.0.0 | reverse complement strand
CCTCATCCGTCTCGGCGCTGCGCGCCGATCCACCTTCTCCCACAAGGGGAGAAGGCAGGCCTCAACTCACCCCCCTGCCTTGACCTTTTCGAACATCTTGGCGAGGTCGTCATTCTGTTTCATCGGCCCGGTGAAGATGGTGGTCTTCAGCAACACCTCGGGATCGGATGGCAGCTGCAATTTCTCAAGTTCCTCCTTCGGCACGGTGGCGAAGGCGGAGCTC
Organism: Mesorhizobium sp. M7A.F.Ca.MR.362.00.0.0; assembly: GCF_004023175.1. Lineage (NCBI taxonomy): Bacteria > Pseudomonadati > Pseudomonadota > Alphaproteobacteria > Hyphomicrobiales > Phyllobacteriaceae > Mesorhizobium > Mesorhizobium sp. M7A.F.Ca.MR.362.00.0.0. Next base: position 15,568 of record NZ_RZTF01000123.1, on the reverse strand, counting down.
AGCGAGCTGCCGTAACCATAGGCCTGGATCAGGTATTTGCCGGAGTCGGCATCCAGCCGGCTGTTGATGAAGTCATAGGCGAGGTCGACATTCTTGGCGTCCTTGAGCATGACGAAGCCGCAGGCCCAGGTCAGCATGCCCTCCTTCGGCTTCATGAACTCGACCGGCACGCCCTGCTTCTTCAGCGACGTGGCGGACGCGTTCCAGGTCATGGCGGCGACCAATTGGCCGCTGGCCAACGCCTGTTCCACCGAGGTCATGTCGGTGGTGTAGTTGGAGAGCAGCGGGCGCTGCTCGCGCAGCTTCTCGGCCACCTTGTCCATTTGCTCCGACGTCATGTCGAACGGATTGACGCCGGCGAGCAGTGCGGCAACGACCGGCGTGTCGTGCACGGCGTCGATCGTCGCCATGCGGCCGGCATACTGCTTGTCCCACAAAAGGTTCCAGCTCGCTTCCGGGTTCTTCACCAGATCGGTTCGGTAGAGGATCGAGGTGTTGCCCCAGTCCCATGGCACCATCCAGACCTTGCCGTCGCCGGCCTGCAGGTCGGGCAGGTTCTTGAACACCGGGAAGATCGAATCCCAGTTCTTGATGCGCTTGGTGTCGATCGGCTGCAGCAGGCCTTCCTTGTTCCAGCGCGCCACCTTGTCATAACAGGGATGCGCGATGTCGGGACGGAAGCCGGCCTTGACCTTGGTGAAGGCGTCATCGTCGTCACCGAAGATGGAGGCCTCGACGCCATCGGGATGCGCGGCGAGGAAGCTCTTGTTGAAATCGGGCAGTTCATAGCCCGACCAGGTGAAATATTGCAGCTTGTCGCCGGCGAAAGCGACGGTCGACGACAGCGCCAGCGCGAACGCCGTCAATCCAGCGCAAACAGTCTTTGCAGAGATCGATTTCAGGTCGAATGCCATTGCAGTTCTCCTCTCTTGGTTTGTTTTGGTTGTGATGGATCCGCGGGCTTTGGCGCCGTGGCGGACAGGCCGCGATGGCGTAGGATTTCAGCTGCTGCAGCGATGACGAAGGACACAGCCAGGATCGACGTGCCCAGCGCCATCACCGTCGGCAGCGACTTTGGAAAACGCAGCTGGCTCCAGATGTAGAGCGGCAGCGTCGGCTCGGTGCCGGCGAGGAAGAAGACAACGATGAATTCGTCGAAGGAGATCAGGAAGGCCAGCATGAAGGCCGAAATGATGGCCGGCAGGCTGAGCGGCAGCATGACCCGCCGGAACGTCGTCCAGTCGGAGGCGCCGAGATCGAGCGCCGCCTCGCGAATGGTTTTCGGGATGGCGGCGAAGCGGCTGCGCATGATCACCACGGTCGTCGGCAGCGCGACCAATATGTGGCCGAGAACGATGGCAATGCGCGATGGCCCCAGACCAATGAGGTTGATGAGGATCAGCAGCGATATGCCGACGATGACGCCGGGGATCAGGATCGGCAGCCGGGCGATGGCGCTGATGGTGGCGGCCAGCGGCGAGCGGCCATAGAGGTCCATGTAGGATACGGTGATGCCGCACAGCGTCGCGCCCGTGGCGGCAATGGCGCCGATGACGAGGCTGTTCAAGAGTGCACCAGTCAGCGCCGAATTGCCGAACAGTGTCGCGTACCATTGCAAGGTGAAGCCTTGCAGTGGAAACGCTGCCTGGATCGAGTTGTTGAAGGAAAACAGCGGGATCAGCAGCACCGGCAGATAGAGAAAGACCAGATAGGCGACGACGTAGACGCCGAGCCAGCGGCCGCCTCCCTGCGTGCGTGCAGCGCTCATGTGCGGCTGCCAAATCTGCGGTCGGCGAAACGCGCGACCAGCACCACGCACAGGATGACCAGCATGACGGCGACGGAGAGTGCGGCGCCGAACGGCCAGTCATTGGCCTTGCCGAATTGCGCCTGGATCAGCGTGCCGATCATGGTGCTGGCCGGGCCGCCGACGAGCGCCGGCGTGACATAGTCACCGACCGTCGGCACGAAGACGACAAGGGCTGCCGCCAGCACGCCCGGCATCGAATTGGGCAGCACGACACGGCGGAAAGAGGTGAATGGCCGCGCGCCGAGATCGGAAGCGGCCTCGATCAGCGATTTCGGGATGGTGTCCAGCGCCACATAGATCGGCAGGATGGCGAACGGTGCATAGGCGTGCGCGAGCGTGACGACAACGGCGGCCGGCGTGTTGAGAAAGGCCAATGTCGGCTCGGACCAGATCCCGCTTTCGATCAGCGCCGAGTTCAAAACGCCGTTGTAGGCGAGCACGATCTTCCAGGCGAAGACGCGCAGGAGATAGCTGGTCCAGAACGGCAGCGTCACCAGGAACAGCAGCAGGCCGCGCCGCCGACCGGCGTGGAAGGCAAGGTAGTAGGCGACGGGATAGGCGGTGACGACGGTCGCCAGCGTGACCAGAGCGGCAATGATCAGCGAGCGCAGCGTCACCGTCCAGTATAGCGGATCGGAGACCACGGTGACAAAATTCGCCACGGTGAAGCCGGCGCCGAGCAGCGAACCGTCATTGCCGCGGAAGGCGAGGAAAAGCACGAGGCCGAGGGCAAACAGGATCAGCAGGAAGGTGACCAGAGCGCCCGGCAGCAGCATGGCGACCCGGAAGCCCTGAGAAGACCGGGCCTCTGGCGCTGATGCTGCAACTAGGGTCGACATCGACCTGCCTATCGGAATTTGAAATTAGCTTAGAGTTTTTCATATTCATGAAACTGTCAAGCGGAATCCCGAACGGAACCCCATTGACAGGAATTGCTTTGGTCAGCGCTCCAACGCATCGAGCAGCCGGTACCAGGCGATGGTCGCGGCGACGCCGACCTGGCGGAAGGCGTGAAACGGGATCGGTCGGATCGGCGAGACCGGGAAGGGCAATTGCCTGACATCGCCACTCTGGAGATAGCCGGCGATGCGCTCGCCAAGAGCGGTCATCAGGCCGACACCACGACCCTGGCAGCCGACCACGGCCAGCAGGCCCTGCTCCGGCTCGTGGATGTGCGGCAGATGGTCCGGCGTCATCGCCACGCGGCCGAACCAGCGCTTCTCGATGGCGACGCCGGACAGCATGGGATAGAGCCGCCGCAGCGCCCGCTCGAGATGTGCCCAGTCGCTGGCGCTCGTCGGCAGCGCCATGCGACCCCGTCCGCCAAGCACCAGCCGTCCGTCGGCGCTCTTGCGGTAGTAGACGAGGATGCGCCTGGAGTCCGACACCGCCTGCCCTTCCGGCAGGATCGTGGCCGCCAGGTTGGGCGGCAACGGCGCTGTAGCGATCTGGAAAGAATGCAGCGGCACGATCGTCTGGGCGAGACCGGGGATCAGACCGTCCGTATAGGCGTTGGTCGCCAGAACGACCGCCTTTGCCTGCAATTCCAGGCCATTTCCGGTCAAAATACGCCAAACACCGGCGGCATTGGTGAGCCGCACGACCTTTTCGCCCCCGGCTATCCTCACTCCAGCCGCGGCCGCGACACGGGCGAGTTCCGACGTATAGGCAAGCGGATCGATGACACCGGCGCGGCGGTCGAGCCAGCCGCCGAGATAGCCCTGTGCACCGGTCCTGGCCGCGATCTCCGCTGCGTTCAGCAACTGGACATCCGCGCCCCGTGCCCGCCATTGCCGGTCACGGTTTACCGCCGACTTCAGTGCGGCCTCGGTGTGCGCAGCCTGGATCCAGCCATTGCGAACGAACGGCACCGCCAGTTTCTCGTCGCGGATCAACTCGAACACCGCATCGGCGGTCGACGCCGCGAAATTGACGAGCGCCTCGCCGCGCTCCGGGCCAAAATGCTCCAGCAGCCATTCCGGATCGTATTTCAGGCCGGGAATGACCTGACCGCCATTCAAACCTGATGCGCCCTGGCCGATCTCGCCGGCGTCCAGCACCTGCACCGACAGGCCAAGCCGGGCGGCATGCAAGGCGGTCGACAAGCCCATGATGCCACCGCCAACGATGGCGAGATCGACACGTTCGCCATTGGGAAGCGATTGAAACGTGGAAGCTGTATGTGGCTTGCGCCAGATCGGATCGGAGAATGCTGTCGCCAAGGATCACCTGAATGCGCTGCGATTGGTGAAAATCCTAATCAGGATTTCACAATTTTGAAAGAGCCCTGGCTTTCGTCTGTGGACTGCCGCCGAGACGATCGGAGACCCAGAGTCCCGATCGCCCGCGACGGGATAGACCTTTGAGGGGAATCCGGTGAAAGTGCCGCGCCGATCCGGCCAGCCCACATTGACGATCACTTCGCCACATTGTCGATCACTCAGAGGACAGAGCGCTATGACGAACCCGACCCACCTGCCCACAGAGGGCCTTTTTGTCGGACGCGCCAGAAGCAGCGATGCCGCATACCCGCTGGTCGTCACGGTGCGCGATGGCACGGTCTTCGACATAACCTCGCGTGCGGCACCAACCATGCGCGATCTTTGCGAGATGGCCGACCCCGCTGGGCATGTCCGCTCGGCCAAGGGCAGACCGATCGGATCGCTCGATGACATCGCCGCCAACAGTTTTGAGACCGGGCGCGATCCAGCAAAACCCTACCTGCTCTCACCGGTCGACCTGCAGGCGGTCAAGGCATCGGGCGTCACCTTCGTCGTCAGCCTGCTGGAACGGGTGATCGAGGAACAGGCGCGTGGTTCGGCTGAAAAAGCCGATGCCATCCGCGCCGACATCGCAGGACTGATCGGCCACGACCTGTCGAAGCTGAAGCCCGGTTCGCCCGAAGCGATGGAGATCAAGGCCAAGCTGATTTCGCGCGGCGCCTGGTCGCAATATCTGGAAGTGGGCATCGGCCCCGATGCCGAGATCTTCACCAAGTGCCAGCCGATGGCCTCGGTGGGCTTCGGCGCCGATGTCGGGCTGCACCCGGTGTCGACCTGGAATAATCCGGAACCCGAGATCGCCATGATCGCCGCCTCCAGCGGCCGGATCGTCGGCGCGACCATCGGCAACGACGTCAATCTGCGCGACGTCGAAGGGCGTTCGGCGCTGCTGCTCGGCAAGGCCAAGGACAACAATGCCTCGGCCTCACTCGGCCCCTTCATCCGCCTGTTCGACGACAAATTCTCCATCGATGACGTCAAGCGCGCCGTCGTGCGCCTGAAAGTCGAGGGCGAGGACGGGTTCTCGCTGGAGGGCGCAAGCTCGATGGCGGAGATCAGCCGCTCGCCGGAGGAACTGGTCGCCGCGGCCATGGGGCCGCACCACCAGTATCCGGACGGGCTGGCGCTCTATCTCGGCACCATGTTCGTTCCGTCCAAGGATCGCGGCGAGAAGGGCAAGGGATTTACCCACAAGGTCGGCGACATCGTCACCATCTCGTCGGAAAAATTCGGCGCGCTGGTCAACCGCGTGCAGCTGTCGCCGGACTGCCCGCACTGGACCTATGGCGCCAGCCATCTGATGCGGGAGCTGGCCAGAGCCGATCTGATCTAGCAACTGGTGTCGTCGACGCCCTGCCAAGCGCTGCGGACCTGGTCCCGTGGGCGTAGGATGGTCGCCGGCGTGACCCTTGTCGGCGCAGGCCGCGTTCGCGCGACCCGAAGCAATCACGCCAATTATCAGACAGTCGGAAAATCACCTCAACTGATGCAATCTGATGGGACCGCTGATGACGCCCCGTCAGGCGCCCACTACACCTGCAGATGGAGGCTTGGCAGATGGAGGCTTGCCATCCGTCGAAAAAGGGGATGCTCTGACGCCTTCAACCGGCGCTGGCAAAAAGACGCGGAACAAGGGACGGATTTTGAACTGACTATCTACAAACGGGAGGAAATCAAATGCTGACACGGCTAAGACTCGTTCTATACGGCCTGTTGGTGGCGCTGATGGTGGTACCAGCAGCGGCACAGGCCAAGACGTTCTACTGGATTTCGCACGGCGGTCCGGCCGATCCGGTCTGGACCTACTTCCTGGCCGGCGCCAAGCAGTGGGCCAAGGACACCGGCAACACGGTCAACACCTCGTTCCACAATGGCGATGTCGCCTCCCAGCAGGAAGCGGTTCGCGCCGCCCTCTCCGCCAAGGCCGACGGTATCGTCACGACGAGCCCCGATCCGGGCAGCCTGATCGAGATCGTCAAGGAAGCGCGTGCGGCGAAAGTGCCGATCATCAATTTCAACACGCCTGATCCGAAAGCCGACTTCAACGCCTATGTCGGCGGCGACAATGTCACCTTCGGCAAGCATTGGGCGCAGTATCTGGTCGACAAAGGCCTGGTGAAGAAAGGCGACTTCGTCTGGATGCCGGTCGAAATCCCCGGCGCCACCTATGGCGTGCAGGAAGAAGAAGGCATCAAGAGCGTCTTCGAGCCGCTCGGCATCACCTATGAAATCACGGAAGCCACGCTTGATCAGGCTGAAGTGATCAACCGCATGGTCGACTACCTCACGGCCAACAAGGCCAAGGTGAAGGCGATCATCGGCCTGGGCGATCTCGTCACCGGCTCGATCAAGCGGGTGTTCGACCAGGTCGGCATCAAGCCGGGCGAAATCCCGGTCGTCGGCTGGGGCAATTCGCTCGACACCACCCAGGAAGTGCTGAACGGCTATGTCAATGCCGGCCAGTGGCAGGACCCGCAGGCGACCAGCTATGTCGCGCTTTCGCTGGCCAATATGGCCGCCGGCGGCATTCCTCCGGGCTTCAACGTCATCACCGGCGCGCTCTACGAAAAAGACACCGCGCAAATCTACGATGACATCCTGTCCGGCAAGTAACATCCAATCCTAGCAGTCGCGGCCGCCCAACGGTCGCGACTGGCTCTCCATTTCGCCGAGCCCTTCGCACGCGATGTGCAACGCTCAGCCTTCCACTCATGTCGCGGATTGCCTGTGGAAAATCATTCGCTCGTCCAACGCCTGATCGCACGGCCGGAATTCGGCCCTTTCGTGCTGCTCGTCGTCGAGATCGCCGTTTTCTGGAGTTTCAACCACGACTTCCTGTCGCCGCAGAACATCTCCAACACGCTGGCCTTCACGGTCGAGCTCGGCCTGATCGCGCTGGCGATGACGCTGTTGATGACGTCGGGCGAGTTCGACCTCTCGGTCGGTTCCCTGTTCGGCTTCTCGCCGGTCTTGATGTGGACCCTGTTCAACAGCGGCCTGACCTCCCTTGAGGTCGGCTTTGTCGCCGCGCTGCTGGTCGCCGCCTTCATCGGGCTGGTCAATGGCTGGTTCGTGACGCAGCTCAAGATCCCGTCCTTCCTGGTGACGCTCGGCATGCTGCTGGTGGTGCGCGGCACCGCTCTTTTCGTCACCGATGGTTTTCCGCAGCGCACCTGGACCGCGGAAGGCAGCTGGCTGGCGGAAGTGCTGGTCGGCGATTTCTTCATCGGCCCGTTCCGCATCTACATGTCGCTGTTCTGGTTCATCGCCGCGGCGATCGGGCTCGGCTATGTGCTGACGCAAAGCCGCACCGGCAACTGGATCCAGGCGGCCGGCGGCAACCCGAGTGCTGCAAGGGCGCGCGGCGTCAATGTCAGCGGCGTCAAGATCGGCCTGTTCGTGCTGTCGTCGGTCATGGCCTCGCTTGCCGGCGTCATCTCTTCGCTGCGCACTTCCGCCGCCAACCCCAACAGCGGTACCGGCTATGAGTTGGAAGTCATCGCCATGGTGGTGATCGGCGGAACCGCGCTGACCGGCGGGCGCGGCACGATCATCGGCACCGTGCTCGGCATCCTGATCCTGCGCGTGATGCGCAACGGCATCGTGCTGATCGGCGTGCCCGGCCTTGCCTACAACATCTTCATCGGCGCTATCATCCTTGGCATGATGGCGCTGCATTCATGGCTGGAACGCCGGCACCAGGCGGGGACTTGAACCATGGCCGAGCCACTGATCCGCATGACGAGCATCCGCAAGTCCTATGGCCGCGTGCAGGCGCTGGAGGATGCCAATTTCCATGTCAATGAACGGGAGATCGTCGGCTTGCTCGGCGACAACGGCGCCGGCAAGTCGACGCTGATCAAGGTGCTCTCGGGTGCCGTTCCGCTGACCAGCGGCGATATCTTCATCCGCGGCAAGAAGGTGAGCCTGCGCAGCACCAGCGACGCCATCGCCCACGGCATCGAGACGATCTACCAGGACTCGGCGCTGGTGACGCAACTGTCGATCGCCCGCAATCTGTTCCTCGGGCGCGAGCCGATCAAGCCGCCGCGCTTCCTCAACCGGATGGACCAGGATGCGATGAACACGGTTGCTCGCGACTTGCTCAAGCAGGTCGGCATCTCGAAGAACATCCCGCCGACGACGCCGATCGGCTCGCTCTCCGGCGGCGAGCGCCAGGCGGTGGCGATCGCGCGCGCCATGCATTTCGACAGCGACCTGATCATTCTCGACGAGCCGACCAACAATCTCGGCGTCGCCGAAACACAGGGTGTGCTGAGCTTCGTGCGCAGCGCCCGCGATTCCGGCCATTCCTGCATTTTCATCGCCCACAACATCCACCATGTCTTCCAGGTGGTCGACCGCATCGTCGTCATGCGCCGCGGCAAGGTGGTTGCTGACGACATAGACCCCAAGAAGACCAGCGTGGCGGAGGTCGAACGGATCATCACCGGCATGTCGGACAAGGAGATCCGCGATGCCATCGCCGATGGCAAGCCATCGCACTGAGAATGGTGATGGGCGTCGATCACCCGTCACCTCAGATCGCATCGCTTGTCTGACGCGCCATCGCATGGCGAACAGGATTGCAGCATGAAAGCCACAGTTTCGGATACCGCACGCAACTGCGGGCTGTGGGTTACGGCATGAAAGCCACTGTCTCCGATATCGCTCGTAGCTGCGGGCTATCGACCGCAACGGTCGACCGGGTGCTCAACAACCGGCCGGGTGCGAGTGCGGCCAACCGCCAGCGCGTCATGGAGGCGGCCAAGCAGCTCGGCTATCTGCCGGTCGCCGATCAGGTAACGCTGCCCTCGCGGCCCGCCCACCTTGAATTCCTGCTGCCGATCGGCAGCAATGCCTTCATGCGCGATCTCGCGGGGCATATCGAGGACTACGCCGCGCGCCTGCCGCTTGTCGCCTCGTGCCGGATCCACAACCTCGCCGGTATCTCGCCGAACGCGCTGCAGAGCGCTGTCGAAAACCTTTCGCTCAGGGCCAATGGCGTCGGCGTGATCGCCGTCGATCATCCGCGTACGCGCAACATCCTGCGCGACATCGTCGATGCCGGCATGCGCCTGGTGACGCTGGTGTCCGATGTTCCGGCGGCACCGCGCGCGGCCTATGTCGGCATCGACAACCGGGTGGCGGGACGAACGGCGGCGCTGCTGATGGGACGCTTCCTTGGCGGCCGCACCGGCCATCTGGCGATGGTCGTCGGCTCACGTTCCTATCGTGGCCACGAGGAACGCGAGATGGGTTTCCGCTCGGTGCTCAGTGAGGAGTTTCCCAATCTGACCGTCAGCAGCGCCGTCGAGGTCAACGACGAGCCCGATGCCAGCTACACCGAGACCATGAAGGCGCTGCACGACGAGCCGGAACTGCTTGGCATCTATTGCGTCGGAGCTGGACATTCGGGCGTTGCAAAGGCGATCCGCGAGGCCAGGCCGAACCGCAAGCCGGTGTTCATCTGCCACGATCTGACCAAGGACACGCGCGGTCATCTCGTCGACGACCTGCTCGATGTCGTCATCGACCAGAATGCCAGGCTGATCGCGGAACAGTCGGTCATTCGCCTGCTCGGCTCGATTGCCTCCTCGGCACCCTATCTGACGCGCAAGTTCATCGAACCGCGCTTGATCTTCAGGGAAAACGTCCCGGTGCAGTAATGCGAAATGGCTTGGCTAAACGGGTTTCCGGATTTGTACGATAATTGGCACGGCAAATCTGCACAGCAGCTATGCAAGTTTCTTTGTTGCCGAATCGTTGGGCAACTCGTAGGTTCTGGTTGTCGGCCATCTACTCCTCCCAGATGCGATGCCGACGCTGAATGGGGTGCACCTCCTCCCGCGCCACATTCGAAAATCGAGCCCGCTGCCACCTCCTCCCGGCAGCGGGCTTTTTTCGTTTGGCCGACAGGGATGGCGGCACAGCGACACCAAAGCGCGCCCAGTCATCACGCGATGAATGGCGCACATGGATAGGCGACAGGTCACCTCAACCGGCGGCGGCGCCCCTGAAAGAAACGATCAATCCTTCAGCCATGCGCACGAACTGCGTGCTCGGACCTTCCGACCCCACGGTCTGCACGCTAACCCGCGCGCCCTCGAGCAGAAGCGACAGCGTATCGGCGAGCAGTTCAGCCTGGCCGATGCCCGCATCCCGACATAGCGTCACAAGGCGCTCGCGCTGGGCTTCCTTGAGCTCCTTGATCACCAGCCTGGCCGGATGGTCCGGCTCGGTCAGCTCAGCGGCGGCGTTGGCCATGTCGCAGCCGCGCCCATCCGCATTGAGCATGGCAGCCGCCTTGCGAACCCAGGCATGCAGTTGGGCAAGCTTGTCACCAGGAAATTCGGCCTCGAACGCATCCCACATAGCGCCCGCCTTGGCCGCATTGGCGCGCAGGCATTCGACGATCAGTTCGTCCTTGGATTCGAAGTGACGATAGAGCGTCATCTTGTTCGTGCCGGCAGCTTCGGTGATGGCGTCGACGCCGACACCCTTGATGCCATGCTTGTGGAACATGTCGCGTGCCGTCTCCAGGATCCGATCCCGGGGACGAGAGCGCTCCACGATGCCGTCTGTCATCATGATCTCCTTTCGTTTCCAAAAAACCCTCGGCCACCTCTTGACTAGGGTGTTACCGGTCTGTAACTTCCAGAATGTTACTTACTGGTAACACCTATATCGTCCACCGTCAATAACAAGGCCGTGAACTGGCCCTGCCGACGAGAGGGACAAGAAACTGCCAATCATGCGGCCTCGGCCGGTGAAAAGATGAAAACGGTTCGCGAGCACGTGCTGCGAATCGACAGACAAGGAGCCGGCCAATGCCACAGCGCCGCGATCTTACCATAGATGAAGCCGTCCGGGATCCGATGATCCGGCTGGTCATGAGAGCCGATGGCGTCGACCCGCGCGCCTTCGAGACGATGCTGCGCTCGCTTGCCGATGCGCAGCGCAACGAGGTGCCGTTGCTGCATTCGCGGGACGACCTCGGTGACAAGCGCGGTCAAAGACTGTCCAGCGTCGCCAGCGCCTTCGGGCGGGCAAGAGCAGCCGGGGAGGCTTGCGTCTCGTGGTAAACTTTTTCATCCACCGTCCGATCTTCGCCTCGGCGATCGCCATCATCATGGTGCTCGCCGGGTCGATTTGTTATTTCCTGCTGCCCGTCTCGCAGTTTCCCGACATCACACCGCCGCAGGTCGTGGTCAGCGCCCACTATCCAGGCGCCAGCGCGCAAGTGGTGGCCGATACGGTGACAACGCCGCTTGAGCAGCAGATCAACGGCGTGCAGGGGATGACCTACATGTCGTCGACGAGCTCCAATGACGGCTCCTCGACCATCACCATCACCTTCGATGTCGGCTATTCGCTGAGCACCGCCGCCGTCGACGTGCAGAACCGCGTCTCGCAGGCCGCCTCGTCGCTGCCGGCGATCGTCAACCAGGGCGGCGTGACGATCAAGAAGCAAAACCCGAACTTCGTCCTCATCGTCAACCTGACTTCGCCCGACAGTTCGGTCGATCCGGTGGCGCTGAGCAACCTTGCCTATCTGCAGGTGGTCGATCCGCTGAAGCGCCTGCCCGGCGTCGGCGATGTGCAGATCTTCGGCGAGCGGCGCTATTCGATGCGCGTCTGGCTTGATCCCGACAAGCTTGCCAATCTCGGCATCACCGCGGTCGATGTGCAGAACGCCATCGCCGAGCAGAACGTCCAGGTGGCGGCCGGCAAGATCGGCCAATCGCCGGCACCCGCCGGCACCGCCTTCGAGATGCAGGTCAACGCCGTCGGCCGGTTGAGCGATCCAAAGGAATTCGGCGACATCGTCGTGCGCGCCAACACCGACACCGGCTCGCTGGTCAGGCTGCGCGACGTCGCCCGCATCGAGCTCGGCGCACTGCAATATTCGTCGTCGGCCTTCTTCGGCAAGGACCCGACCGTGGTGCTCGCCGTCTACCAGATGCCCGGCTCCAACGCGCTCGATCTGCAGCAGCGCGTCAAGGACAAGATGCAGGAGCTGTCGGGCCGCTTCCCGAAGGGCGTGTCCTATGCAATGCACTACGACACGACGCGCTTCGTCTCGGCGTCGATGCATGACGTGCTGATCACGCTCGGCGAAGCGCTGGTGCTGGTCGTCGCCGTGGTGTTCCTCTTCCTGCAAAGCTGGCGCACGACGATCATCCCGACCATCGCCATTCCGGTGTCGCTGGTGGCGACGCTGGTCGTCATGGAGATGCTCGGCTTCTCGCTCAACATGCTCTCCCTGCTCGGCATGGTGCTGGCGATCGGCCTCGTCGTCGACGACGCCATCGTCGTGGTTGAGAATGTCGAACGACAGCTGGAGGCCGGGCTCAAGCCGCTTGCGGCGACCAAGGCCGCCATGCGCGAGGTCACCGGACCGATCATCGCCACCACCGCGGTGCTGATGGCGGTGTTCGTGCCGGTCGCCTTCATTCCCGGCGTCTCCGGCAAGCTCTACAACCAGTTCGCGCTGACGGTGGCGATTTCCGTCGGCATCTCGGCCTTCAACTCGCTGACGCTCAGTCCCGCGCTCAGCGCGGCCTTCCTGCGGCATCGCGGCGAGACGCAGTTCGCCCCGTTCCGCTGGTTCAACACCGGCTTCGACAGGCTATCGCACGCCTACGCCAATGGCGTGCGCATCCTCATCCGCTTGCGCTGGATCATGCTCGGCCTGTTCGCGGCCGGACTGGTCGCCACCTACTTCGTCTGGCAGCGCCTGCCCTCGACCTTCCTTCCGGTCGAGGACCAGGGCTATTTCTTCGTCGTCATCCAGTTGCCCGACGGCGCGTCGCTGGAACGCACCGACGCGGTGGCGCAGAAGGCGCGCGACATCCTGCAGGCGACGCCCGGCGTCGAGATCGTCGGCTCGATCAGCGGCCTGAACTTCCTGACCAGTGCCGCGCAGTCGAACTCGGCGGTCGAATTCGCCATCCTGAAGCCCTGGGAGGAGCGCGGCCCCGACCAGAGCGCGTCGAAGCTCGTCGCCGATGTCCGTGGCAAGCTGATGCAGATTCCGGAAGCTTTCGCGCTGAGCTTCGATCCGCCTTCTATCCCGGGTATCGGCACCACAGGCGGCTTCGAATTCGTCGTCGAGGATCTGACCGGCCGCGGCAGTTCAGCCCTCAACGATGCGACGCAAGCCGTGATCGCCGAGGCGCGCAAGCAGCCCGAAATCAACCCGCAGCAGCTGTTCTCGCCATTCTCGACCTCGACGCCGCAGTTCAACTACGACCTCGACCGCAGCAAGGCCAAACTGCTCGGCCTCAATCTGCCCGATGTCTTCAACACGCTGCAAATCTATCTCGGCTCGCTCTACGTCAACGACTTCAACCTGTTCGGCCGCACCTTCCGGGTGACCATCCAGGCCGACAAGGATGCACGTGCGGGTGCCGCCGACATTTCGCGGCTCTATGTGCGCAATGCCTCCGGCGGCATGGTGCCGCTCTCGACGCTGGGCAAACTCGTGCCCTTCGTCGGCCCGGAGACCGTGCCGCATTACAACAACAATGCCTCGGCCTCGATCAATGGCGGTGCCGCACCCGGCTTTTCCTCGGGCCAGGCGGTTGCCGCGATGGAACGGGCCGCCGCCATTGCGCTGCCAAGGGATTTCGGTTTCGAATGGACCGGCATCACCTTCCAGGAGCTCAAGGCAGGATCGATCGCGTCCGTCGTCTTCGGCCTCGCCATCGTCTTCGTCTTCCTGATCCTGGCGATGCAGTATGAGAGCTGGGCGATGCCGTTCATGGTGCTGTTGGCGGTGCCACTGGCCCTGTTCGGCGCCTTCGTGGCCCTGTTGCTGCGTGGCATGCAGATCGACGTCTACTCGCAGATAGGCTTCGTCATGCTGATCGGCCTGGCGGCCAAGAACGCGATCCTGATCGTCGAGTTCGCAAGGCGACGGCGCGAAGAAGGCCTCAGCATCGTCGACGCGGCGATGGAGGCGGCACGGCTCAGGCTGCGGCCGATCCTGATGACGGCCTTCGCCTTCATCCTCGGCGTGCTGCCGCTGATGTTTGCGACCGGCGCCGGTGCGGCAAGCCGGCAGTCGATCGGCACCACCGTGTTCGGCGGCATGGTCGCGGCGACCATCCTGTCGCTGGTGTTCGTGCCGGTGTTCTACGCGGTCATCGAGCAGCTGCGCGAACGCCGCGGCAATGACGAGCCCGCCTCTCAAGACAATGAACCAACGACTGAGCCCGCCTTGCGCCCCCTGGCGGAAGCGGCCGAATAAGATTGGAGACTGATCATGCGTAAATGGAAAATCGCGTTGGGAACGGCCGTCGCGCTGGGAGCGATCTCGGTGGCCAGCGTCCACCTGCTCGACATGGGCAACCTCAGCCTCAATGCCGGCACGGCCGCGGCGACGCCTGCTCCGGCGGCATTCGTCATGCCGGTGCCGGTGGTTAGTGTCGTCAAGAAGACGATCCCGATCTACCTGGACTATGCCGCGCGGACGGAACCGATCCGCAGCATCACCTTGCAGGCCAGGATTCCGGGCTATCTGCAGGAGCAGACCGCAGCCGACGGCGTCGACGTCCGGCAAGGCGACCTTCTCTACAAAATCTCGCCTGACGACTTCCAGGCGGCTCTCGACCAGGCCAAGGCGCAAGTGCAGCGCGATACGGCGACGCTCGACTATGCCCGCTCCAACCTCGGTCGCGGCACCGAGCTCGCCAAGAGCGGCTACCTCGCCAAGGACGGCTTCGACCAGCGCACCAGCACCTTGCGCGAGGCACAGGCGTCGCTGGCGGTCAACCAAGCGGCGGTCCGCACGGCAGAGCTCAATTTGAGCTACGCTGAAATCCGGGCGCCGTTTGCCGGGCGTCTCGGCCGCAACCAGGCTTCGGTCGGAACGCTGGTCAGCGTTGCCGGCACCGTGCTCAACACGCTGGTGCAACTCGATCCGATCTACGTCACCTTCAACCCGAGCGAGACGGATCTGGCCGAGATCGAGCAAGCCCGTGCGAACGGCCCGATCGAAGTGGAGGTGCTGCTCCCCGGCCAGACCGAGGCCAGCCAGAAGGGCGAGCTTACCTTCATCGACAATTCGGTCGACCGCTCGACCGGCACGATCACGGCGCGCGCAACGATCGGTAACGGCAAGTTCACGCTGCTGCCCGGCCAATATGTTCGTGTC
>NZ_RZTF01000123.1:0-305 GCF_004023175.1 Mesorhizobium sp. M7A.F.Ca.MR.362.00.0.0 | reverse complement strand
TGCATGTGAGAGAGCAGGCCGACGCGCTGATGGTGCCGCAGACGGCGCTGGGCTCGAGCCAGCTCGGCAAATATCTCTATGTCGTCGGCAAGGACAACACGGTCGACCAGCGGCTGGTTTCGCTCGGACCGACGAGCGGCGGTCAGGTCGCCATCCTCAGCGGCGTCGCCGAGGGCGACCAGGTGATCACGGGCAATCTGCAGAAGATCGGACCCGGAGCGCCTGTATCGCCGATACCGGAAAAGCCGGCCACCTGAACACCCCCGTCAGGACCCGGCTTCAGCGCGGCGCCCCGACCTTCCCAC
>NZ_RZTF01001240.1:0-214 GCF_004023175.1 Mesorhizobium sp. M7A.F.Ca.MR.362.00.0.0 | reverse complement strand
TATGTGCACGGTGCAGCAACTTCCAATAACGCCGATGTGTTTGCGTATGCTGCAGCAAAGGTGAAAAAAGGCCTTGAAATTGGCAAGGAGCTTGGTGCAGAGAACTATGTGTTCTGGGGCGGCCGCGAAGGTTATGATACATTGCTGAACACTGATATGAAACTGGAGCAGGATAACTTAGCCCGTTTCTTCCATATGGCGATTGACTATGCAC
>NZ_RZTF01001239.1:0-214 GCF_004023175.1 Mesorhizobium sp. M7A.F.Ca.MR.362.00.0.0 | reverse complement strand
ACTAAGGATAATGCTGCTGTTCATACAAGCAATAGTGGTAGTTCCAAGACATACAAGCATTTGAACTTAAATGATATTGTAGAAGTAGTGGAGCAAAAAGGTACTTGGTATAAAATTAAAGATGGTTCGACTTATGGATGGATATGGAATCAATACGTATCTACTGACTTAACACCAGAAGTGCCAACAGTTCTTTACAAACTAAGAGTTACTA
>NZ_RZTF01001238.1:0-214 GCF_004023175.1 Mesorhizobium sp. M7A.F.Ca.MR.362.00.0.0 | reverse complement strand
GGACGAGGCTGCCCAGCCACGGTGAAAAATAGTCCAACGCGAACATGCTGACACCCTGCGGTGAGATGCGCCTCTCTGCTACGGGGAGAAAGGCAAGCAGCACTTGCATCGCATCATCATCGAAGTGCTGGAGATCGCGCGCCTGTCGCTCCCATTCTGTCGCCGGCACCTTCAACGTCCTCGCATTTTCCTGAAGGTTATGGTCGATCACGGC
>NZ_RZTF01001237.1:0-214 GCF_004023175.1 Mesorhizobium sp. M7A.F.Ca.MR.362.00.0.0 | reverse complement strand
CCTTTTCAGCGACGGTTAGCCGGACACTCTGCGATTTGCCGACGACATCGGGGAAATCTTGACCGCGATACCGGGCGTGGGGTCGAAACCGCTATCGTTTCGGCACTACATTTAGCCAGCAATGACGCCTGCAAAGGTTAGGCGGCACTGGGCGCAGCTTTCCATATTATATTTTATGGTTCTCGCTTCCGTATTTGGTTGCACATAGCAGCCC
>NZ_RZTF01001236.1:0-214 GCF_004023175.1 Mesorhizobium sp. M7A.F.Ca.MR.362.00.0.0 | reverse complement strand
CGCCAGACGACGCCGCAGATTTCCAATTCGGTGACTATCGAGGTGACGACAGACGGCGCGCAGAAAGTGGCGTTGGCCCGCACCGTCGGCACCTTGTCCCTGTCGCTTCGATCCGCCAGCGAAGGCGGTGACGGCAAGAACGGCGTCACCACCATCTCCTCCTTCGGCGGATCGGTCGCCTCGGATGTGCAGGCCGCGGCCGGCTCGGTGTTCG
>NZ_RZTF01001235.1:0-215 GCF_004023175.1 Mesorhizobium sp. M7A.F.Ca.MR.362.00.0.0 | reverse complement strand
TTATCACTATCATTGGTTTCGGTTGTTACTTTCCAACCATCTACTGGTTCGTACATTTTAAAATTCACATTATCGGTTATCTTAAGTGTTACCTTCGTTGTCGCAATGTCCTTCTCAACAGGTATTTTTACTGTATATGTTTCCCAAGCCTCTGTTGGAGACTCTGAAGGATTAACAGTTACATGTGCACTTGCTGGAAGTGCAATGAGAAAAAC
>NZ_RZTF01001234.1:0-215 GCF_004023175.1 Mesorhizobium sp. M7A.F.Ca.MR.362.00.0.0 | reverse complement strand
ACAATAAACAGATTAAAGCTAAGCTAAATGAAACATTGGCGTTTCTTCGATTTCTTCTCCATTTTACCCCCGAAAGAAAAACGAAATTCCAGCAGAAATAGCAGAGCAATCAGCAATATCTTCAGGATGCTGATTTTCCTAAGTTTAAGCTAAGTTCACTTCAATTACCAAAGTATTCAAATCATAAAAAACGTAAAACTTTTCTTAGCTATAGC
>NZ_RZTF01001233.1:0-215 GCF_004023175.1 Mesorhizobium sp. M7A.F.Ca.MR.362.00.0.0 | reverse complement strand
TCCTGTAACAGCATTCTTTCTCTCGGCCCTGCAACACTTAAAGAGGCAACAACCTTTTCATTAAAATCACGAATCGGTATTCCATAAGCCACTACCCCTTTGTCAATTTCTTCATCTGAAAAGGCATATCCCTCTTCTCTAATTGATTGCAGATTGTTGATAAGATCGTCTTTTTTATAAAGGCTATTTGGGAGATATTTTTTGATATAACCTAA
>NZ_RZTF01001232.1:0-215 GCF_004023175.1 Mesorhizobium sp. M7A.F.Ca.MR.362.00.0.0 | reverse complement strand
CATTGAAAGCAAAAAAGGGGAAGGAACGATAGTTAAAATTCAGTTCCCGCTTGTAAAAAATCCGTAAGAAAAGGAAAGGGCAGCAAATTGCCCTTTCCTTTTTTATGGGAATATTGATATAAACAAGCAGGAAGACAAATAAAGTGCCCGTTTTATTATTTAGTTACTGGTTCTTTAGCTTCCCATAATTCCTCGGCAACTTCGACTACTAACCG
>NZ_RZTF01001231.1:0-215 GCF_004023175.1 Mesorhizobium sp. M7A.F.Ca.MR.362.00.0.0 | reverse complement strand
AGCGATATGAAGATCTGGATTCAAGATCTCTACATCACTGTCATGAGTGATGTCCGCTGCAGTGACAACTCCTTCACCTTGCATATCAATCTCTAAAGTTTTTTCATCATCAGAGTAGATTTTAAGTGCTAGTTTTTTGATGTTCAATATGATAGATGTTACATCTTCCACGACGCCTTCAATTGTTGAGAACTCATGAAGTACCCCATCAATTT
>NZ_RZTF01000122.1:4200-15845 GCF_004023175.1 Mesorhizobium sp. M7A.F.Ca.MR.362.00.0.0 | reverse complement strand
CGGCAAGACGGTCTCCGGTGTCTCGCCGAAGGATTTGAAGCCGCTGGCCGATGCCGGCAAGAGCTCGCTCGGCTCCGGCGTCGTCGTCTTCGTCGGCGCCGGCGAAGACAACAAGGCAAGCGTCGTGGTGGCCGTCACCGACGACCTCATCGATCGCTTCAGCGCCGTCGACCTTGTCCGCGTGGCCTCCGCCGCATTGGGCGGGCAGGGCGGCGGCGGGCGGCCCGACATGGCCCAGGCCGGTGGCCCCGACGCTTCCAAGGCCGATGATGCGATTGCAGCAGTGAGGGCGGCACTCGAAGCGGCGTAGGCTAGTGGGCAGTTCAGGGGGGAGCCCTACCTTCCCAAGTAGCGCTGCCCCTCATCTGGCTGCCGCCATCTTCTCCCCGTAAACGGGGAGAAGGGCGCTTTCGTCGCGGCTTTCGCCAATCGCCAGCGTTGCAAAAAAGAGGCGCCGGCGTTGCGGCCAGCCTCTTTCTCCCCGTTTTACGGGGAGAAATGCCCGGCAGGGCAATGAGGGGCGGCGCCGGCGTTGAGGAAGTTCACTCGGCCTAAGCGACCTTTTCAGTCCGCGTAAAGCTCGCACGATCAGCGACGCGCGCATACCAGTCCCGAATATCCGCGAACCGCGCCAACAGATCGCGCCCTTGCGTGACCTTGACGAAATAGGCGATGATCGGCGCGGCGTGCAGGTCCGCCAGCGTCAGCTGGTCGCCAAGCAGCCACGGACCTTGTGGCTTCAGCGATCTCAGCACCGTCTCGGCCTGAGCAAGGCCGCCGGCGATCAACGCCGAATCCGGCTCAGCCTTCTCCAGCCGCTCGACGGCAACATCCCAGACCATCGCGCGATAGCCATAGGCGTCGAGCATGCCTATGATTTGGCCCATCCTGGCGCGGCCGCGCGCGTCGGCAGGCTGCAGCGCCGGTCCGTCGAAGGCCTCGTCGATATAGCGAGCAATCGCATTGGTCTCGAAGAGGCGAAACCCGTCATAACAGAAGGCCGGGATGCGGCCGAACGGATGATGCTCGAAATACCAGGCGGGAACGCCCTCGGCGGCAAAGACATCGACCGGCACAAGCTCGTAGTCGATGCCTTTTTCCGCGAGTACGAGGCGGACGATGCGTACATAGACGCTGTAGTCCGCCCCGTAGACGATGGGCTTGCTCGACGATGTGGTGTTGAACCTATGACCGATGCGGATAACGATCTACTCTTTTATCTTTGCAACGGGCTTGCCATCTTCCCCAATCACGAGCGTGATCTTGCCTCCAAGGTCCGCTGGCGCGGGAGCGACATTGGCGGCTTGCCCCTCATACTTCGGCATGGAGTCCAAAAGCTCTTTGCCCTTGGCACTCTTTAGTCGTTCTTGCTGATCGAACCACATAGCCATTTACATCTACCTGTTTGGCTTAGATATTGAAATGCAGCGCATCCATGGAAGACAGGTTTGCAATTCGACACGCCTCAAGTCGTTGTCGTTAGCTAATACTGTCGCACACTCAGATCAAGATCGAGGGTAGGCTTTTGGGCGACATGTTTTACGCCATCGCCTTCTGCAGGTTCTCGTCGATCTTGTCGAGGAAACCGGTGGTCGACAGCCAGGGCTGGTCGGGGCCGATCAAGAGCGACAGATCCTTGGTCATGAAGCCGGACTCGACCGTCTGGATGCAGACCTTTTCCAGCGTTTCGGAAAAACGCTTCAGGTCGGCATTGTCGTCGAGCTTGGCGCGGTGCGCGAGGCCACGCGTCCAGGCGAAGATCGAGGCGATCGAGTTGGTCGAGGTTTCCTCGCCTTTCTGGTGCTGGCGGTAGTGGCGGGTGACGGTGCCGTGCGCGGCTTCGGCTTCCACCGTCTTGCCGTCCGGTGTCATCAGCACCGAGGTCATCAGGCCGAGCGACCCAAAACCCTGCGCAACCGTGTCGGACTGCACGTCACCGTCATAGTTCTTGCAGGCCCAGACATAGCCGCCCGACCATTTCAGGGCAGAGGCCACCATGTCGTCGATCAGGCGGTGCTCGTACCACAGCTTCTTCGACTTGAACTCGGCCTCGAACTCGGCCTCGTAGACCTCCTGGAAGATGTCCTTGAAACGACCGTCATAGGCCTTGAGGATGGTGTTCTTGGTCGACAGATAGACCGGATAGTTGCGCAGCAAGCCGTAGTTCAGCGAGGCGCGGGCGAACTCGCGGATCGAGTCGTCGAGATTGTACATGGCCATGGCGACACCGGCGCCGGGCGCGTCGTACACATCGTGCTCTATCACCTGGCCGTCCTCGCCGACGAATTTGATGGTCAGCTTGCCCTTGCCGGGGAAGCGGAAATCGGTGGCGCGGTACTGGTCGCCGAAGGCATGGCGGCCGACGATGATCGGCTTGGTCCAGCCGGGCACCAGGCGCGGCACGTTCTTCATGATGATCGGCTCGCGGAAGATGGTGCCGCCGAGGATGTTGCGGATGGTGCCGTTCGGCGACTTCCACATCTTCTTCAGCTTGAACTCCTCGACGCGCTGTTCGTCGGGGGTGATCGTCGCGCATTTCACGCCGACGCCGTGTTTCTTGATGGCGTTGGCCGAATCGATGGTCACCTGGTCGTTGGTGGCGTCGCGGTGCTCGATGCCGAGGTCGTAATATTCAAGCTTAAGGTCGAGATAAGGGTGGATCAGCTTGTCCTTGATGAACTGCCAGATGATGCGGGTCATCTCGTCGCCGTCGAGTTCGACGACCGGGTTCGCCACCTTGATCTTCGCCATGGAAAGAATGCCTCGTTGCTGGATATGGGACGGCCTTGCCCGCGCGGCGTTGGGCCGGGAGATGTCGCCCGTATATCAAAGCGCTTTTGGCCACGCAAACGGCGATCGGTCACGAATTGGAGGCCAGAGCCGTCGTCATTTGCGAATGCTTCATTTTCCCGGCCGAATGTGGCAGGGACGCTGAAATGCCGCAAACAGCAGTTCATTGACAATCATGCCCGTCATCAAAGATCCCGATAGCATTGCAGTCGCCGGCCCGGCGATCATCCTCGTCGAGCCTCAGCTTGGCGAGAACATTGGCATGGTCGCGCGCGCCATGGCCAATTTCGGTCTGTCGGAGCTGCGCCTGGTCAACCCGCGTGATGGTTGGCCGAGCGAGAAGGCGCGCGCGGCGGCCAGCCGCGCCGATCATGTCATCGACGCTGTCACCGTCTTCGACGATCTGGCCTCGGCGCTCGCCGACCTGAACTTTGTCTTCGCCACCACGGCCAGGCAGCGCGACGGCTTCAAATCCGTGCGCGGGCCGGTGGAGGCGGGCAGGCTGCTGCGGGCGCGCCACGTGATGGGCCAGCGCACCGGCATCCTGTTCGGACGCGAACGCTTCGGCCTCTACAATGACGAGGTCGGCCTTGCCGACGAGATCGTCACTTTCCCGGTCGATCCCGATTTCTCCTCGCTCAACATCGCCCAGGCAGCACTTCTGATGTCCTACGAATGGATGAAGTCCGGCCTGGAGGACGAGACCAGGACCAATTTTTCCGGCCCGGACATGAAACCGGCAAGCAAGGAAGAATTGCACGGCCTGTTCGCCTATCTCGAAGGCGCGCTGGAAGCGCGCGGCTATTTCCGGCCGGCGCCGAAGAAGCCGAAAATGATCGACAATCTGCGCGCGGTGCTGACACGCCCTGGCTTTGCCGAACCGGAGCTCAAGGTGCTGCGCGGCATCATTTCGTCGCTCGACAGGTTTTCTCCGGCGATGCCGCGCGGCGACGGGTCCCCTGGCGACGACCCGCGGCGCTTGCCCGCGGCCGCCGCGCGGGCCCGCAAGGCGGAAGCGGCGCGCCTTGCCGACACCGGCAAGGACGATGACATACCGCCGCTTGGCGGAAAAGGAACCGACAATGACTGAGCGGCCGATCCTGATGTTCGATTCGGGCATCGGCGGGCTTACCGTGCTGCGCGAGGCGCGCGTGCTGATGCCCGATCGCCGCTTCATCTATGTCGCCGACGACGCTGCGTTTCCCTACGGCGCTTGGGAAGAGCCGGCGCTGAGGGCGCATATACTCGAATTGTTCGGCAAATTGCTTGAGCGCTTTGCGCCGGCCATTTCCGTCATCGCCTGCAACACCGCCTCGACGTTGGTGATCGATGCGCTGCGCGATAGATTTCCCGAGCATCCTTTCGTCGGCATGGTGCCTGCGATCAAGCCGGCGGCGGAACGCACGCGCTCAGGGCTGGTTTCGGTGCTGGCGACGCCTGGCACCGTCAAGCGCCAATACACGCGCGACCTGATCAGCAAATGGGCGCAGAAATGCCATGTCCGCCTGGTCGGCAGCGACAGGCTGGCGGGACTGGCTGAGATCTACATGCGTGAGGGCTTCGTCGATGAGGAGGCCGTACGCACCGAGATCACGCCGTGCTTCGTCGAACATGATGCGCTGCGTACGGATATCGTCGTGCTCGCCTGCACACACTACCCCTTTCTGGCCAATCGCATGCGCAAGACGGCGCCCTGGCCGGTCGATTGGCTCGACCCCGCTGAAGCGATTGCGCGCCGGGCACTGTCGCTTCTCGCCGACATCGATCCGAGCGGTCGTGGCGAGATGCTGCCTGAAGGACCCGACCTTGCCGTCTTCACATCGAAAAGAGCCGATTTCCCGACCCGTCGCCTGATACAGGGCTTCGGGCTGGCTATGTCGTGATTGCGAAGCGGAACATCACGGCAGTCGTTGCGTTTTTCTCCAGATTCCAACGGGAGAAAGAACCATGCCAGCCACCTCGAAAGCCCAGCAGAAAGCCGCCGGCGCGGCTCTGTCGGCCAAGCGCGGCGAGACCAAGAAGAGCGAACTGCAGGGCGCTTCCAAGGGAATGTACGAATCGATGAGCGAAAAGCAGCTCGAGGAATTCGCCGAGACGAAGCGCAAGGGCCTGCCGGAGAAGAAGTCGAAAGACTAAGGATTAAGCATCCGGAATCAAAGAGCCCGCGGCCAAAACCGCGGGCTTTGAATCGATGTCGGCCGCCTGAGACCGGATAGGAGCCTACCAGCGCCCGCTGCAGCGCTTGATCTTGTAGCGTACGACCTTCTTGTGGCCGTGCCGCCAGATAACCTTCTTCTTGATCACGATGCGGCAAGCCTGGTGATGTCGGTGTCCATGCCAATGCCTGGCTTCCGCCGGCTCCGGTGTCAGGACCGCCATGGATCCCGCCAACACAGCGGCTCCTGTCAGGGTAAGGAAGAATTTCTTCATGCGAATGTAGCTCCTCTGCTCCGGTCCTTCCTGATGCCGCTGGCGCAACCTCCCGCCACATCCGGCACTGTACTCAACCCAGAGACGCTATATCGTCGCCACGGCCTACGCCAGCCACAAGCTTGACACCGGTTAAATCTCCGTTTAATCAGCGCGCCAACACCGGGCCGCAATGCCCGGTGGTTTTCTTTATGTGCGCAAGATGCGTGGAAATCCAATTCTACTATCTTGTTTGAACTGACGTGTCCCGTGGGTTTTCCGCCGCGTTGCGTGGGAAAACCCTGTCAGGTCTCGAAAACGGAGGCCAGAGGAGGGCGCGTTTCCTTCACCCGGACCATGAGGTTCCGGGTGTATTGTTTTGAAAAGGGAATGCGATGAGCAAGCGCGAATCCGCGAAGTACAAGATCGACCGCCGTCTCGGCGAAAATATATGGGGCCGCCCGAAGTCCCCGGTCAACAAGCGTGAATACGGTCCCGGCCAGCATGGCCAGCGCCGCAAGGGCAAGCTTTCCGATTTCGGCCTGCAGCTGCGCGCCAAGCAGAAGCTGAAGGGTCACTATGGCGACGTTTCGGAAAAGCAGTTCCGCAAGGTTTATGAAGAGGCTGACCGCCGCAAGGGCGACACCTCGGAGAACCTGATCGGCCTGCTCGAATCGCGTCTCGACGCGGTCGTCTACCGCGCCAAGTTCGTGCCGACCATTTTCGCCGCCCGTCAGTTCGTCAACCACGGCCACGTCAACGTCAACGGCAAGCGTGTCAACATCGGCTCGTATCGCTGCAAGCCGGGCGATGTCGTCGAAGTGCGCGAAAAGTCCAAGCAGCTGGTCATCGTTCTGGAAGCGGTCGGTCTCGCCGAGCGCGACGTGCCGGACTACATCGAAGCCGATCACAACAAGATGGTCGCGACCTTCTCGCGCATCCCTGGCCTGGCGGACGTTCCGTTCGCCGTGCAGATGGAACCGAACCTGGTCGTCGAATTCTACTCGCGCTAAAACGAGCGCGTTCTGCGACACCAAGAAAAGGCCGCCCGTCGAGGCGGCCTTTTCTTTGTCGGTCATGTCCGCTAATCCGGCGCTCTGGCCACTGAAAGCGACATGCCATGAACATGCTTCCAGACATCGAACCGATCGCCGACAGCGAAGGCGGCTTCCATCCGCTGTTCGCCGACGTGCCGTCCTCGGTCGAATTCAACAAATTGCGCAAGCGGCTGCTGCGGCTGACCCGGCAGGCGATCGAGGATTTCTCGATGATCAAGCCCGGCCAGCGCTGGCTCGTCGCGCTCTCGGGCGGCAAGGATTCTTACGGCCTGCTCGCGGTGCTGCTCGACCTCAAATGGCGCGGGCTCTTGCCGGTCGATCTTCTGGCCTGCAATCTCGACCAGGGCCAGCCGAATTTCCCCAAACATATCCTCCCGGACTATCTCAACAGCCACGGCATTGCGCACCGGATCGAGTATCAGGACACCTATTCCCTCGTCACCGACAAGCTGCCGGCGGGCAGCACCTATTGCTCGCTCTGCTCGCGGCTCAGGCGCGGCCATCTCTACCGCATTGCGCGCGAGGAGGGGTGCTCGGCACTGGTGCTCGGCCACCATCGCGAGGATATTCTCGAAACCTTCTTCATGAATCTCTTCCATGGCGGCCGTCTCGCCGCCATGCCGCCAAAACTGCTCAACGACGACGGCGACGTCATGGTGCTGCGGCCATTGAGCTACTGCGCCGAGGTCGATCTGGAAAAATTCGCTGCCGCCATGCATTTCCCGATCATTCCCTGCGATCTCTGCGGTAGCCAGGAAGGCCTTCAGCGCAACGCCATGAAGGCGATGCTCGAGGACCTGGAAAAGCGCATGCCCGGCCGCAAGGATACGATGCTGCGCGCGCTGTCGAACAGCAGGCCATCGCACCTGCTCGACAGGAAGCTGTTCGACTTCGCTGCCCTCAACGACACCCTCACCACAAGGCAAGCCGATGACATTTGACGACACCGCGATCGATTGGCTGGCCGGCATTCTGGCCGAGGCGGCGCTGACCGAAATCATGCCGCGCTTTCGCCGGCTGGGCGATGGCGATGTCAGGCAGAAGACCTCGGCCGCCGACCTGGTGACCGAAGCCGACGTCAATGCCGAGCGGCTGATCACCGCGCGCCTGCGCGAGCGCTATCCCCAGGCGATGATCGTCGGCGAGGAGGCCTGTTCCGACAATCCGGCACTGCTCGATGGTCTGGGCGATGCCGATCTGGCCTTCGTCATCGATCCGGTCGACGGCACTTTCAACTTCGCCTCCGGCGTGCCTTTGTTCGGCGTCATGCTGGCGGTCGTGGTCCAGGGCGAGACGGTTGCCGGCATCATCCACGATCCCGTCGGCAAGGACTGGCTGATTGGCGCCAGGGGCGCCGGCAGCCATATCCGGCATGCGCATGGCAGTCTGGAGAAGGTGCATGTAGCGGCACCCGCGCCGATCTCGGAGATGACCGGCTCGGTCTCCTGGCAATATATGCCCGAGCCGGAGCGGTCGCGGCTGGCGCGCAACCAGACGAAGATCCTGTCGCAATTCGCCTATCGCTGCGCCGCGCACGAATACCGCCTGCTGGCGAGCGGCCATGCCCATTTCGTCGTCTACAACAAGCTGATGCCGTGGGACCATCTGGCCGGCGTGCTGATCCATGCCGAGGCCGGCGGCCACGCGGCGCGCTTCGACGGCAGCACCTATCTGCCCTCGCATCTCGGCGGCGGCCTGCTTGTCGCGCCCGATCGCGAAAGCTGGCACGAATTGCGCCGCGAACTCTGGGCGCAATAGGAACGATTCCTGCGTTAGCCGAAGGAGCGGTGCAATTTCACGCAAATCCGGAGGCTCTCGAATGAAACCTCGGTTCGCATTTGTCGCCGCGGCTCTTGCCGCCGCTCTGTCTACCAGTTCCCAGGAAGCAAGATCGCAGGAACGCAGTTGTCGCAGTTCCGATCCCGTCGACACGATAAAGGAGATGTCGGACGCTATCTATGCCTGCTGGAAACCGCCACCCGGAACCGCGGGCATGTCCCTGACCCTGCGGTTCTCGCTTCGCCGCAACGGCACACTGATCGGCAAGCCTCGCGCCACGTATTCCGATCTGGGAACCGATGCCCAGCGCAGCCGGGCCTTCGTGGCATCCATTCTCAGGGCACTCGATGATGCTCTGCCATTGCCCTTTTCGGACAGCATGGGTGAAGCAATTGCGGGGCGTATGCTTGCCCCTCGGTTCACGGCAGCTCTTGAGGGTGCATCCTAGTGCAAGTCGGTGATGTGCCCTGAAACGGGCGCGTTCTGTGGCTGGAACATCTTGCCGCGCTCGGCGATGAAGATCATCAGCAGCGCCGCGACCGAGACGCTGCAGAAGCCGGCGGCCAGCGGCGTCACCGTGCCATTGAAGGCCTGGCCGATCAGCGTGCCGAGAATGCCGCCGAGAAACGTCTGCATGAAACCGAGGATCGACGACGCCGTGCCGGCCAGTTGCCCGAGCGGCTCCATGGCCAGCGCGTTGAAGTTCGCGCCCAGCGCACCGAACGGAAGCATGGCGCAGGCAAAGAAGGTGATGAACAGCCAGAGCGGCATCTTCATTTCCAGCGAAACGATCAGCCAGGCAAGGCTGATGACCAGGAACAGCAGCAGCGCGCTCTGCGACAGGCGGCGCATGCCGATGCGGCCGACAAGGCGCGAATTCAGAAAGTTGGAGAAGGCGAGCACGCCCGCGACGCCTGCGAAGATGACCGGGAACATCTCGCCGACATGGAAGATGTCGACATAGATCTGCTGCGCCGAAGCGATGAAGCCGAACATGGCGCCGAAGATGAAGGTGCTGGCGAAGGCATAGCAGATCGCAATGCGGTTGGTGAGCACGATGCGGAACCCACCGACAATCGAGTTCACGGTCAGCGGCCGGCGATGTTCGGGATGCAGCGTTTCAGGAAGGCGCAGCAGCGACCAGGCCGAGACGAGGAGCGCACCGACGGCCATGGTGACGAAGATCCAATGCCAGGTCGCAAACAGCATGATGAACTGGCCGATGCCGGGAGCAATGACCGGTATCGCCATGAACACCATGAAGATCAGCGACATCACCTCGGCCATGCGCCGGCCGTCGAACGTATCGCGCACGATCGATACGGCGATGACGCGGGTGGCGGCCGCACCAATGCCTTGCACGGCCCGGCACAGCAGAAGTGTCTCAAAGCTTGGCGCAATGGCGGCAGCCGCGGCCGCGGCGACATAGATCACCAGCCCGGCGACCAGTGGTGCGCGACGCCCGAAGCGATCCGAGATCGGCCCGAAGAACAACTGTCCGCCGCCGAAGCCCAGAATGTAGGCCGTTATGACGTACTGCCGGTGGTTTTCATTTTCGACGCCGAGCGTGGCGCCGATCTGCTGCAGCGCCGGCAGCATGATGTCGATGGCCAGCGAGTTCAGCGCCATCAGCGCCGCGCACAGGGCGATGAACTCCCAGCGCGGAATGGGCAGTTTGCTTGCCGATTGCGGCGCTGGTTTTGGCTGGTCCACGGCAAGTCCGATCTTTCAAACGAAAATGCGCCGGCGGGCCGGCGCATTGGCTCGTCTTGGTCCTGGGTTCAGGACATGAAAATTGCCGAGGTGGGGCTGCCCCGGGGTGCCTGGTGCTCGATGCCCAAAATCAACGTCGATTTTCGGGCATGCACAAAACAGAAATCAGGCGGCGCCTTTGACGCTGACGCCCTTCTCGACGAGGAATGTCTGCAACTCACCGGCCTGGAACATCTCGCGGATGATATCGCAGCCGCCGACGAATTCGCCCTTGACGTAGAGCTGAGGGATCGTCGGCCAGTTGGAGTATTCCTTGATGCCCTGGCGCAGTTCGGCCGAGTCCAGGACGTTCACGCCTTTGTAGTCTGCGCCGATATAGTCGAGGATCTGGACGACCTGGCCGGAAAATCCGCATTGCGGGAAACCGGGCGTGCCCTTCATGAAAAGGACGACGTCGTTGCCCTTCACTTCATTGTCGATGTAGTCGTTGATGCCGCTCATGGAATATCCTTTCCCGCCTGTGGGAGTCAGGCTCGAAACATACCCTTCAAATAAACCCAACGATTGCTCGAAACAAGACGTTAGCCGCGCCGCGGCTGAAATGGCGCAAAGGATGGGCCGTGTTGGGCCAAGCGCTAAGGGTCAGTCGGGAACGCTGGTCTGCAAGGCGAGCGCGTGCAGCACGCCACCCATATTTCCTTTCAGCGCGTCATAGACCATCTGGTGCTGCTGCACGCGGCTTTTCCCCCGAAAGCTCTCGGCCACCACCTCGGCCGCATAATGGTCGCCGTCGCCGGCGAGATCGCGGATCGTGACCTTGGCGTCCGGAATGCCGTCCTTGATCAGTTTTTCGATGTCGTGGGCGTCCATTGCCATGGCAAAATCCTGTTTCGAGCGGCCGGTGTCAGGCCATAAGATGAGAGTCGGGCGAGCCTAAAGCCTTTCCGGTCCGGATTGAAGCCGTTCGTCCCACCAACGGCAAGACGGCCCGACGGCTTCAGAGAAAGACTAAGCCGGTGGGCTTGCTTCATCCTCGGCAACGTCGTCGCGTGTCGAGAAAGCACGGCCAAGGCTGAAGGCAAGCACATAAAGCGGCGCGTTGAGCACGAGGCCGACAATGGGGAGATAGCTCGTCATTTGCCAAGCCGGCGAGAAGAACCCCTGGCCATAACCGTCGCAGACAAGCGACGAGCCGTACTCCCACAACGCGCCTACGACCACCGCGCTGGCAAAAAGCTTGATGCAGGTGACGATATGCCTTGCCCGTGCCGGATCCGGCGCCAGGCGGTCCCACAGAACCAGGCAGACGATCGGGATCGCGTAGATGAGATTCTGGGCGATGAGCATGGGGATGGCGCCATTGGCCGCGGCAAGGAACTCCGCGCGCGTTTCCAGCCGCATGCACACCTCGCTTGAGGTTGTCGACAGCAGGAAAAAGACGAATGGTCCCAGGAACCAGAAGAAGAACAGCGACGGCCAGAAAACGACTGCAAGCAGCGCCCGGGCAGCCAGTTTCCTGTGCTTGATCATGAGTTTCCCGAAAAACCGTTCCCACTTTTCGGGATCATGCTCTCGTCAACTGGCCTGGTCCATGAAGCGGGGGAACCAGCCTTCGTGCGCCGCGGAGAGTTCGCTGACCGGGATTGCCCTGGCGTCGCCAAGCTTCAGCGCGCTGCCCCCGGTCGAGCCGATCCACGGCGCGAAGATGCCGAGTTCGCCCTGCTGCTTGCGAATGGCGTCCCATTCGTCGCCATGCGGATCGATCGACAGCGTCAGGAGATAACGGCCCTGGTCCTCGCCGAACCAGACCGGGATCGGGTCGGTGCCGACAAGACCGGGAACGGCGGCGCCGATTCCGGACGCCATCGCCATCTCGGCAAGTGCAACGGCGACACC
>NZ_RZTF01000122.1:3791-4190 GCF_004023175.1 Mesorhizobium sp. M7A.F.Ca.MR.362.00.0.0 | reverse complement strand
CGGAAACGTCATGCGCCGCTGTGACGATGCCGGATGCGATGAGCGCTCGCACATGGTCGCCGACGCGTTTTTCGTGATCGAGGTCGACCGGCGGCGGCGGGCCATCCGTGCGGCCGTGTACGTCACGCATATAGACCGATTGCCCGAGATGCGTTCCCCAGGACGCCGGTGCGCCGACCAGCAGGATCATCTGGCCCTCGGCCGCAAAGCCGGTCCGCACCATCTTCGACCAGTCGGCGATCAGCCCGACGCCGCCGATGGTCGGGGTTGGCAGGATGCCCTGGCCGTTGGTCTCGTTGTAGAGCGAGACATTGCCGGAGACGATCGGGAAGCCAAGCGCGCGGCAGGCGTCGCCGATGCCCTTCACCGCGCCGACCAGCTGGCCCATGATCTCGGGCC
>NZ_RZTF01000122.1:0-3781 GCF_004023175.1 Mesorhizobium sp. M7A.F.Ca.MR.362.00.0.0 | reverse complement strand
GGCCGTTCCGGGTTGCCGAAATTGAGGTTGTCGGTGGCGGCCAGCGGCAGAGCGCCGGTGGCGGTCAAGTTGCGCCAGCATTCGGCCACCGCCTGCTTGCCGCCCTCATAAGGGTCGGCCTCGCAATAGCGCGGCGTCACGTCGGAGGAGAAGGCGAGCGCCTTGGTGGCATGGCCTTCGACCCGCACCACGCCGGCATCGCCGCCTGGAAGCTGCAGCGAATTGCCCTGGATCAACGTGTCATACTGCTCCCAGACCCAGCGGCGCGAAGACAGGTCGGGCCCGCCGAGCAGCTTCAGCAGCGCGTCGGCAACGTCGGCTTGCGGAATGTCATTGGCGGCCAGCGGCGCCGGCTTTTTCGGCTCGACCCACGGCCGGTCATATTCCGGAGCCTTGTCGCCGAGATCCTTGATCGGCAGATCGGCGACCTGATCCCCCTGGTGCAGCACGCGGAAGCGCAGATCGTCGGTGGTCTTGCCGACGATGGCGAAGTCGAGCCCCCATTTGTGGAAGATCGCCTCGGCTTCCTTTTCCTTTTCCGGGCGCAGAACCATCAGCATGCGCTCCTGGCTTTCCGACAGCATCATCTCGTAGGCGCTCATGCGCTCTTCGCGCACCGGCACCTTGTCGAGATCGAGCTCGATGCCGAGGTCACCCTTGGCGCCCATTTCGACCGCCGAGCAGGTGAGGCCGGCGGCACCCATGTCCTGGATGGCGATGACTGCGCCCGAGGCCATCAGTTCGAGGCTGGCTTCCAGCAGGCACTTTTCGGTGAAGGGATCGCCGACCTGCACTGTCGGGCGCTTCTCATCGATCTTGTCGTCGAATTCGGCCGAGGCCATGGTGGCGCCGCCGACACCGTCGCGGCCAGTCTTGGCGCCGAGATAGACGACCGGCAGGCCGACACCCTTGGCTTCCGACAGGAAGATCGCATCGGTCTTGGCAAGGCCCGCCGCAAAGGCGTTGACCAGGATGTTGCCATTGTAGCGAGCGTCGAAATTGACCTCGCCGCCGACCGTCGGCACGCCGAAGGCGTTGCCATAGCCGCCGACGCCGGAAACCACGCCTGAAACGAGGTGCCGGGTCTTGGGATGGTCAGGCGAGCCGAAGCGCAGCGCATTCATCGCCGCGATCGGCCGCGCGCCCATGGTGAAGACGTCGCGCAATATGCCGCCGACGCCGGTCGCCGCGCCCTGGTAGGGCTCGATATAGGACGGGTGGTTGTGGCTCTCCATCTTGAAGACGACGCAGTCGCCATCGCCGATGTCGACCACGCCGGCATTCTCGCCCGGCCCCTGGATGACCTGCGGACCAGTGGTAGGCAGCGTGCGCAGCCACTTCTTCGAGGATTTGTAGGAGCAGTGCTCATTCCACATCGCCGAGAAAATGCCGAGTTCGGTGAAGCTCGGCTCGCGCCCGACAAGATCGAGGATGCGCTGATACTCGTCGGGCTTGAGCCCGTGTGAGGCAATGAGCTCGGGGGTGATCGGCACGGAATTGGAAATGGTCATGGGCGGCGATTTATATCCGGGACATTGGGATTTTGAGTCCCGTCTTATCGCAAGCCTTGCGGCCGATACACCCATGGATTGACGAAAAACGACGGAAAACCGGACAAAGCCACGCAGCGTCAGGAGAAGCTGTCGTAGCCAGCGCGGCCTTCATCGAGAAGTCGCCGGATCGCCGCGACGCCTTCAGCGATATCCCCGCGCTGTCTCGGCTGCGAAACGCCAAAGCGGACGCCATGGAAAACCTGCTCGGAACGGCCGGCCTTGAATTCGTCCTCGTCGTCGATCAGCACGCCGTGCTCCAGACAGGCGTTCTTGAAGGTGCCGGAAAGCCAGGGGTCGGGCAGGGCCAGCCAGACAAAGGGCACCCTGTCATGCGACTTGACCGCGAAGCCGGCCAAAGTCTCGCGCACGATGGCGATGCGGGCGCCGATTTCGGCGATGCTGCGCTTGCGTATCTCGTCCGCCTGACCTGACAGCACCAGCCTTGTATTCACCTCCGCCAGCAGGAAGGGCATGCCGCCGGTCATCATCTTGTGGGCGACACGGATGCGGTGGCGGTAGGCGGGCGGGCAGGAAAGCCAACCGCCGCGCACACCGGCTGCGACCGACTTCGACAGGCCGCCCGCGACAATGGTCCGTTCAGGCGCATACTCGGCCAGCAATGGTGTCGGATCATCTGTCAGATTGCCATAGAGGTCGTCCTCGATGAGGACGACGTTGTATTCGCGTGCGACATGGGCGATCGCCTCGCGGCGCGCCGCCGACAAGGTGGCCAGCGTCGGATTCTGAGCCGTCGGCATCAGGAAGATCATCTTGGGATGCTTTTGCGCGCAGACGCGCTCGAAATCCTGCGGATCGATGCCTTCCTCGTCCGATGCCACCAGCGCCGTGCGCCTGCCGATCAGGCCGGCGCTGCGGGAAATCTGCGAGTAGGTGAGGTGCTCGAAGGCAATATAGTCGCCAGGCATGGTGAGCGCCGCGATCGCCGCCATCACCGCCGCATGGGTGCCGAGCGTGGGAACGATGGTGTCGGCACTCGGACGAAACGAATTGCGCGCCAACCAGCGGGCGCCGGCTTCGTACCATCGGTCGGGGAAGTCCCGCGTGTAGCTCGAAATCTCATGCGGATGGTCCTGCGCCGTGCGCGACAGGACACCGGCGACAATGTCGCCCTGGCCGATATCAGGTGCTGCGGTGCTGTCGAAACGCAGCTTGCCCTTAGGCGCATCGATATAGCGCGTGCCTTCGCCGCCGACGTCCGGAGCCGGAAAATCCGGCTTCGCGCGCTGGCCGAGCACATAGGTTCCACGCCCGACTTCGCCGCTCACCAGCCCACGCTCGCGCAGCAATTGATAGGCCCGGCCGACCGTGCCGACGGTGGTGCCGATGTCGTAGGCGAGGTCGCGTTGCGGCGGCAGCTTTGCGCCGGCATCGATCACGCCCCGATCGATGTCCGTCTCGATGGAATCCGCCAGGCGCTGATACAGCGGCCCGGAGCCGGTGGTGAGATCGGGAAGCCAAGTTGTCATGGTGACAATTTTCTATATTGCACCGAGGGGATGAGTCAATACATATCAATCGCGTGCAAAAAAGGGTACAATCTAGAACGTTGGTAGAAAGAAAATGAATACAATCGCGACAATACGTCATTCGAGCGCTGCATTATCAGGCCAATCCACACGCCCATCGGCTCAGCGCGGTTTTGTCAGCCGTCTTGTGCGCGTGCTGAGGTCGATGGCAAGATGGATCGACAACCTGCTGGATCGCCGCCGCAGCCGGTTTGCGCTGCTGGAGATGACCGACGACCAGCTCAAGGATATCGGCGTCACGCGCTGCGACGCCCACCGCGAGGGCATCAGGCCGTTCTGGGACTGACCCTGATCCCAAAAGTGGGAACCGGTTTGGGAAAGATGATGGTCCCGGGAAATGCGGACAGGACGTCCGCACAGTTCTAACGGACGCTCGATGCCCTGGTGCGTGCAACGGCATGGTCCGCAAGGACGGCGACCACGCACAGCACGAGGAAAAGTCCGGTGATGGCTGCGGCCGAGATGGCGACGCCGGTCGCGCCGTTCTTGGCGATGTCCAGGAAAGGGTAGGGCACCTCGCCGGCAAACGGCGCCCGCACCAGCGCATAGACCAGATAAGCGATGGGATAGATCACCCACCAGGAAATGTCGCTCCAGCGCGTCCTGCCGTCAGCGCCCGATATCAACCACCACAGCACGAAGAGCACCGGCGTCACATAATGCAGCAGGACGTCGCAGAGC
>NZ_RZTF01001230.1:0-215 GCF_004023175.1 Mesorhizobium sp. M7A.F.Ca.MR.362.00.0.0 | reverse complement strand
TGAGCGCGTCGGCAGCAACCACACCATTAAAGTTGATGTTCGCGTGATTGCCGCAACGAACAGGGACTTGGAAACGGCAGTTCAACGCAAGGAGTTCCGGCAAGACCTCTATTATCGCATCAACGTCGTCACTTTACGCGTGCCGGCATTGCGCGAAAGGCGAGGTGATATTCCGCTCTTGGCCGCTCAGTTTCTCAAGAATTTCAATACTGAGA
>NZ_RZTF01001229.1:0-216 GCF_004023175.1 Mesorhizobium sp. M7A.F.Ca.MR.362.00.0.0 | reverse complement strand
GGAGCAGATTGTCTGAGCACGATCGATTGCTTTAGAAAAATGGGTGTTCACATTGAGCAAAGCGGCAGCGATGTCGTGATTCACGGAAAAGGAATCGATGCCCTGAAAGAGCCAGAAAGCCTTTTAGATGTCGGAAATTCAGGTACAACCATTCGCCTGATGCTCGGAATATTGGCGGGCCGACCTTTTTACAGCGCGGTAGCCGGAGATGAGAGC
>NZ_RZTF01001228.1:0-216 GCF_004023175.1 Mesorhizobium sp. M7A.F.Ca.MR.362.00.0.0 | reverse complement strand
GTTTTATATATCATTTTGGACCAGGATGACAGCTACAGTAAATATATTGCTAAAAACTGGCCAGATATCCGCATCATTAATGATACCTCGAATTTCTGGCATTTTGCATATGCGTGGAAATTACATTCTGAGGAATTAAACACAAAGCTTACTGGTGATTGGCATAAAGAAAATATTGTTGGTCATGGTCCGTTAATGGATATGTATGCATTAATG
>NZ_RZTF01001227.1:0-216 GCF_004023175.1 Mesorhizobium sp. M7A.F.Ca.MR.362.00.0.0 | reverse complement strand
CTTATTAGCAATGTAGTACTAGCCAAAGATATCAATTCCATTATCGGAATAGATACCAGCCAATTAATCGATGGTAACTCCATGATTTCAGGAAACATGCTGGATGTAGAGGAGATTGTTCCAAACAAAGAAGAGGGAGAAGCAATACGTCCGATTACGAAGGATATGATTTACGCACAGCCTGGCTCCCTTAGAAGGAAAGATACAGTGGATATT
>NZ_RZTF01001226.1:0-216 GCF_004023175.1 Mesorhizobium sp. M7A.F.Ca.MR.362.00.0.0 | reverse complement strand
CGTAAATAGTCAATGCAATTCCTGAAGAACCGGCTCTTGCTGTTCTGCCGACACGGTGAACATAGAAATCAAGATCTGCTGGCAATTCAAAATTGATGACATGACTGATCCCTTTAATATCAATTCCTCGTGCAGCTAAGTCTGTTGCAATAATATATTGAAACTCCAAATCAAGGACTTGCTTCATCACTTTCTTTCTTTCACGAGGTGTAAGCC
>NZ_RZTF01001225.1:0-217 GCF_004023175.1 Mesorhizobium sp. M7A.F.Ca.MR.362.00.0.0 | reverse complement strand
ATCTTGAGGATGTTCCATATCTTTTGAAAAATGAACTCTGGTTAATTGAGTTTTAACCTTTATTTCTTGATTAAAGTGAAAAGAGTTTCCCTGATTCCATACCACATAATCTGCGTATTTTTGACTAAAATCTAACAAACCCACATTCTTGTCTTTTCTAATAATCTGACGTATAAGTCGTCTTACTATTTTTTTAGGTTGTGCATCACCTTTAATC
>NZ_RZTF01001224.1:0-217 GCF_004023175.1 Mesorhizobium sp. M7A.F.Ca.MR.362.00.0.0 | reverse complement strand
CTTTTATAAAGACAGTTCCTGTTCCTTCTACAAAATCACGGAACTTTTTACTTTTTAAGGAAAGCAAACCAGATAAAAAGGGTATTGCTGCAAAAATGACAATTCCAACGATTCCATGAAAAATGTTCCGTTCCAGTCCCATAGCAACTTCAGCACCTATACTTCCAATGGAAATACCAGTTACATATTCAAAGAAAGATAATTCAGAGATTTGCTT
>NZ_RZTF01001223.1:0-217 GCF_004023175.1 Mesorhizobium sp. M7A.F.Ca.MR.362.00.0.0 | reverse complement strand
GATACAACACTAGAAAAGGCATCACTCAAGGACTTTTCTACACCATGGCTGCGCCGTCTTTTATGGATTGGAATCGGTGTTGCCATCGTGAATCAAATTACAGGTGTGAACTCGATTATGTATTATGGCACACAAATCCTTAAAGAATCTGGTTTTGGTACAAAAGCGGCTTTAATCGCTAATATTGGAAATGGGCTGATATCAGTTATTGCAGTTA
>NZ_RZTF01001222.1:0-218 GCF_004023175.1 Mesorhizobium sp. M7A.F.Ca.MR.362.00.0.0 | reverse complement strand
TCTGTCACGATTTCTTCTATTATGCTACAATTGTTAAAAAACGGGAGGTGGAATGTCATGACGCTTCTCATTACGATAAGTATTTTGATTGTGCTGGCTGTTTTGCTTGTAACCATTTGGACGACTGTAAAAGCCTATAATGTAAAGCATACCATTGATCCACCACAAGAAAATCACTCTGATTCACACAATCAATGATGATGTGAATGCTCCTCTTC
>NZ_RZTF01001221.1:0-218 GCF_004023175.1 Mesorhizobium sp. M7A.F.Ca.MR.362.00.0.0 | reverse complement strand
TTAGCGATCTGAATGCCGATTCGACGATGCTGAACATTACCGGCGGCGGCAAGCTGGATATGCCGGGCAAGCAGTGCGACATGCGGCTGAATGTACGCGTCACCGGCGGCTGGCAAGGGCGCAGCGAACTGATTGAACAACTGCAAAAAACGCCGATTCCACTGCGCGTTTATGGTCCATGGCAGCAGTTGAACTATCAGTTGCAGGTCGACCAGGTG
>NZ_RZTF01000121.1:15524-15845 GCF_004023175.1 Mesorhizobium sp. M7A.F.Ca.MR.362.00.0.0 | reverse complement strand
TGCTCCGGCAGCGCCTGCGGCGCCGTCACTTCGGCACCCAGCGTGTTGCGATAGGCGGCGACGGCGGCCGCCAGATCCGGCACGGCAAGCGCGACATGGTTGAGACGTCCGAGCATTGGCACTCCCAAGTAGGGGGGTAGGGGAATACGGGAGTAGGGGAAAAGACAGATATGTCAGCTGTTTGCTCTTCCTACTCCCCTACTCCCGTACTCCCTTTCGTCATCTTGTGACGAATACAGTCACCAGCGGCTTCTTGCCCCAGGCTTCGTTGGCGGCGCCGCGCACGGCGCGCCGCACTGCTTCCTGCACCAAGTCGAGGTC
>NZ_RZTF01000121.1:14335-15514 GCF_004023175.1 Mesorhizobium sp. M7A.F.Ca.MR.362.00.0.0 | reverse complement strand
CGAGGTCTTTTCGGCGCTGACGGGGGATGGAGTCCACCGCGCCGATTGCCGCATCGATCATCAGATCTTCCAGCGACTCGCCACGGCCATCGGCCTCGGCGACGCCGATGGCGACCAGGTCGGGGTCGCCGGCAAGCTCATATTTGTCGTCCAGGACGACATTGACCGCCACATGGCCGGCAAAGGACAGCTTGCGCCGGTCGCGGATGCCCATCGCCTGATCGGTGCCGATCAGTCTGCCATCCTTGTAGATACGGCCGAACGGCACCTGATCCATGATGGTGGCTGGGCCGGGAGCAAGCCTGAGCATGTCGCCGTCGCGCACCTGCGCCACCTGGCCGATGCCCGATGTCGACATCAGCGAGCCCTGCGCCACCAGATGTGCCGCCTCGCCATGCACGGGAACGCCGATCTGCGGGCGCACCCATTCATACATCTTGCGCAATTCGCTGCGCCGCGGATGGCCGGAGACATGCACCAGTGCATCGCCGTCCTCGATGATCTTGACGCCGAGGTCGATGAGACGGTTCTTGATCTCGAGGATCGCCTTCTCGTTGCCGGGAATGGTACGCGAGGAAAACACCACCGTGTCGCCCGCCGTCAGCGACACCGACTTCATCTCTTCGCGCGACAGCTTGGCCAGTGCGGCCAGCGGCTCGCCCTGGCTGCCGGTGCAGATGATGACCAGGTTCTCGCGCGGGATGAAACCAAAATCCTCCTCGGCGATGAACTCCGGCAGACCGTCCATGTAGCCGAGTTCGCCGGCCACATCGATGACCCGCTTCAGCGAACGGCCAAGCACCAGGCACTGGCGTCCGGCATCGCGCGCCGCTTTGGCGATCGAGACGATGCGTCCGACATTGGAGGAGAATGTGGTGACGGCGACACGGCCCTTGGCAGCCTGGATGACGCCCTTGAGGCCCTCGCCCACAGCCACTTCCGAAGGCGACTCACCTTCGCGCCGCGCATTGGTCGAATCGCAGATCAGCGCCAAAACGCCCTTGTCGCCATAGGCGCGGAAACGCGCCTCGTCGGTCTTCGGCCCGATCGTCGGCTCCGGATCGATCTTCCAGTCACCGGTATGGATGACGGTGCCTGCCGGCGAGGTGATCGCCAGCGACATCGGCTCGGGAATCGAGTGCGCGACCGGAATGGCTTCGATCTCGAACGGGCCGACGG
>NZ_RZTF01000121.1:13274-14325 GCF_004023175.1 Mesorhizobium sp. M7A.F.Ca.MR.362.00.0.0 | reverse complement strand
GCCGACGGTGAATTTCTCGCCCGCCCGGTAGATCGTCACCGGTATTTTCGGCGCGCCCTGCTCGCCTTGCCGCTTGGCCTCCAGCAGGCCGGCGCTGAACGGCGTCATCCAGACCGGCGCCTTCAGCTTCGGCCATGTGTCGAGCAGCGCGCCATAATGGTCTTCATGCGCATGCGTGATGATGATGCCGCGCAGATTGGCGAGGTTCTCCTCGATGAAGCGCGTGTCGGGCAGCACAAGGTCGACGCCCGGCAGGCTGGCATCGGGGAAGGTCACCCCGACATCGATGACGATCCATTCGCGCGCATTGGGCGGCCCGTAGCCGTAAAGAGCGAAGTTCATGCCGATCTCGCCGACGCCGCCGAGCGGCACGAAGACGAGTTCGGCGGTTTCCGCTTTCGCCATGATTTTTCCCTTCCTGGCCCTCAGGCCAAGCCCAAAAAGCAATTCCGGGAAAAGTTTGTAACGGTTTTCCCACCGGAGTTGCGCAAAAACAAACAGTTAGAACCGTTCATGAACGGCCCTATGCCCTGGCCGAAGCGACTGCGCCGAAATGCACATCGCCGGCGGCGATCGTCCGAACCGAACCTTCATCGTCGCGGATCACGAAACGGCAGTCCTCGTCAATGGTCTCAAACACCCCACGCACCACATTACCGTCAATTCTGACAGCAACTTCGCCGCCGAGCCCCGCGGCACGATCGAGCCACCGTCGCCTGACGGCGGCAAGTCCGCGCCCCTCGTCCCACAATCGGGCATTCTCGCTCCATGCATCCGACAGCGCCAGGAACAGCGTTTCCGCATCGCATGCCGCGCCCAGCGCGCTGAGTGATGTTGCGGGATAGGGCAAATCCTCGGGGTATGCCACCACATTGACGCCGATGCCGACCGCCACCGCGAAACGGCCGCCTTCCAGGATTGCCGATTCCAGCAGGATGCCGGCCAGCTTGGCGCCGGAGGCGAGCACGTCGTTCGGCCATTTCAGTTCGAAACGGTTCTTTCCTTCGCTGCCGCCGTCGAGGCCGATGGCGATCCGGCCCTTCGGCACCAC
>NZ_RZTF01000121.1:11637-13264 GCF_004023175.1 Mesorhizobium sp. M7A.F.Ca.MR.362.00.0.0 | reverse complement strand
GCGTCGAGCGCATCGGCCAGCGCCAGTCCGGCGACGAAGCCCAGCGTCGCGGCAAGGCGAAGCTCCGCCTTGGTGATGACGAGCAGCGTCGCCGCGAGGTTGCCTTCGGGGGTCGCCCAGACGCGGCCGCGCCGGCCACGCCCGCTTTCCTGCTTCTTGGAAACGACCCACAATCTGCCGGGGTCGCCTGCCCTTGCGTGGTCCAGTGCCAGCCCATTGGTGGAGCCGACGCTCTCATGCGCCTCGAGCCGGAACCCTTCCGACGCCGAGGTTGGAGCCAGCCGAAATGCCATGCCGACTAGAAAAACGTCTTGGCGGCGGCTTCGGCATAGGTGCCGATCGGCCCGCCGATCAGCACGTAGAACAGCACGAAGGCGCCGGAGACGCCGAGCACGACACGCAATTCCGTCGCCATCGGCACGAAGCCGCCGACCGGTTCGTCGAACCACATGATCTTGATGATGCGCAAATAGTAATAGGCGCCCACCACCGAGGCCAGCACGCCGATGATCGCCAGCGCATAGAGATTGGCGTTGATGGCGGCGAGGAAGACGTACCATTTCCCCCAGAAGCCGGCGAGCGGCGGAATGCCGGCCAGGGAGAACATCAGGATGGTCAGGATCGTCGCCATGATAGGATTGGTCGACGACAGGCCGGCCAGGTCGCTGATCTGCTCGACATTGCCTTCCTTGCGCCGCATGGCGAGGATGAAGGCGAAGGTGCCGAGCGTCATCACCAGATAGATCAACATGTAGATGGCAACGCCGCGCACGCCGGCCTGGCTGTTGGCGGCAAGGCCGACCAGCGCGTAGCCCATATGGCCGATCGAGGAATAGGCCATAAGCCGCTTGATGTTGGTCTGGCCGATGGCGGCGAAAGCACCAAGCGCCATCGAGGCGATCGAGATGAAGACGATGATCTGCTGCCAGTCTGCGGCGATCGGCTTGAACGCGCCCATGGTGACGCGCACCATCAGCGCCATCGCCGCCATCTTGGGCGCCGCCGCCAAAAAGGCCGTCACCGGTGTCGGCGCGCCCTCATAGACATCTGGCGTCCACATGTGGAACGGCACCGCCGAGATTTTGAAGGCCAGGCCGGCCAGCACGAAGACGAGGCCGAAAACGAGGCCAAGCTGGCGCTCGCCGCTGCCGAGCGCAGAAGCGATCTCCTGGAAGCCGGTGTTGCCGGTGTAGCCATAGACCAGGCTGATGCCATAGAGCAGCATGCCCGACGACAGCGCGCCGAGGACGAAATATTTGAGGCCAGCCTCAGTCGAACGCAGATTGTCGCGGTTGATCGCGCACAGCACGTAGATCGCCAGCGATTGCAGTTCGAGGCCGAGATAGAGCCCGATCATGCTATTGGCGGAGATCATCAGCATCATGCCGAGCGTGCACAGCAGGATCAGCACCGGATATTCGAACTTGTCGAAGCGTTCAGCCTTGGCAAAGCGCATCGACATCACCAGCGTCACCGCCGAGCCGACCAGCGCCAGCACCTTCATGAAGCGGGCGAAGGAATCCTGGATGAAGGCATTGCCGTAAGCGCTGCCCTGCCCGGTCCGGAAGATCAGCCAGGCGCCTGCGATCGCCAGCACGGCCACCGCAAGGCCGGTTACCGTGTTGGC
>NZ_RZTF01000121.1:0-11627 GCF_004023175.1 Mesorhizobium sp. M7A.F.Ca.MR.362.00.0.0 | reverse complement strand
ACAGAATAGGCTCCGACCATCAGCAGCGCCAGCGCGCCGACGGCAAGGATCAGCTCTGGCGTCGAGAGCGACAGGCTGGAGAGAAGGTCCGGCGTCATGGTTCGCAAAACCTCTGGTCAGTTCGCCGCCGCGGTCTGCGCGGCGCCGATGGATGCAGTGACATTGGTGACGAGCGACTTGACCGATTCGGCCGTCGCGTCGAAGACCGGGGCGGGATAGACGCCGAAGAAGATGACTAGAACGACCAGCGGGTAGATGATCACCTTCTCGCGCAGCGACAGGTCGAGCAGGCCCTTCAGGCTGTCCTTGGTCAGCGCACCGAAGATCACCCGGCGGTAGAGCCAGAGCGCGTAGGCGGCCGACAGGATGACGCCGGTGGCGGCGAAGAACGCCACCCAGGTGTTGACCCGGAACACGCCGAGCATGGTCAGGAACTCGCCGACGAAGCCGCTGGTACCGGGCAGGCCGACATTGGCCATGGTGAAGATCAGGAACACCGTGGCGTATTTCGGCATGTTGTTGACCAGGCCGCCATAGGCCGCGATCTCACGTGTGTGCATGCGATCGTAGATGACGCCGACGCACAGGAACAGCGCGCCGGAGACGAGGCCGTGGCTGAGCATCTGGAAGATAGCGCCCTGCACGCCTTCCTGGTTCATGGCGAAGATGCCCATGGTGACGAAGCCCATGTGAGCAACCGACGAATAGGCGATCAGCTTCTTCATGTCTTCCTGCATCAGCGCCACCAGGGAGGTGTAGATGATGGCGACGACGGACAGCGCGAAGACCAGCGGCGCGAACATTTCCGACGCCAGCGGGAACATCGGCAAGGAGAAGCGCAGGAAGCCGTACCCGCCCATCTTCAACAGGATGCCGGCCAGGATGACGGAGCCCGCCGTCGGCGCCTCGACGTGCGCGTCGGGCAGCCAGGTGTGCACCGGCCACATTGGCATCTTCACCGCGAAGGAGGCGAAGAAGGCAAGCCATAGCCATGTCTGCATGTTGGCCGGGAAGTTGTGGGTCAGCAGCGTCGGGATGTCGGTTGTGCCGGACTGGAAGAACATCGCCATGATGGCGAGCAGCATCAGCACCGAGCCGGCTAGCGTGTAGAGGAAGAACTTGAACGAGGCGTAGACGCGCCGCTTGCCGCCCCAGACGCCGATGATGATGAACATCGGGATCAGGCCGGCTTCGAAGAAGACGTAGAACAGCACGATGTCCAGCGCGCAGAACACGCCGATCATCAGCGTTTCGAGTAGCAGGAAGGCGATCATGTAGGCCTTCACGCGCTTCTCGATCGATTCCCACGAGGCCAGGATGCAGAGCGGCATCAAGAAGGTGGTCA
This sequence comes from Mesorhizobium sp. M7A.F.Ca.MR.362.00.0.0, assembly GCF_004023175.1. Taxonomy (NCBI): domain Bacteria; kingdom Pseudomonadati; phylum Pseudomonadota; class Alphaproteobacteria; order Hyphomicrobiales; family Phyllobacteriaceae; genus Mesorhizobium; species Mesorhizobium sp. M7A.F.Ca.MR.362.00.0.0. The sequence goes on along the minus strand of NZ_RZTF01000121.1, from coordinate 10,282 downwards.
GGATGACGAACAGCATCGAGATGCCGTCGACGCCCATATGGTAGGAAATGCCGGAGTCGAGCCAGGCGACCTTCTCGACGAACTGGAAGCCGGACTGCGAATTGTCGAATCCGGTCCAGATGAACAGCGAGATGATGAACGTGAAAATCGTCGTCAACAGCGCGATGGCGCGGATGTTGCGGCGTGCATTTTCGCTGTCGTCATTGATGAACAGGATAAGCAGCACACCAACCAGCGGCAGGAAGGTGACCAGCGAGAGGATTGGCCAGGCGGTCATCAGAGCATCATCCAGGTGACGAGTGCGGCAACGCCGATCAGCATGGCGAAGGCGTAGTGGTAGAGATAGCCGGTCTGCAGCTTGACGATGCGGTCGGTGACATCGACGACGCGCGCCGAAATGCCATCCGGGCCAAGGCCGTCGATGATGGTGCCGTCGCCGGTCTTCCACAGGAAATGGCCGAGGCGCTTGGCCGGACGCACGAACAGGAAGTCGTAGAGCTCGTCGAAATACCACTTGTTGAGCAGGAAGGCGTACAGCCCGCGATGCTGCGCGGCGAGGTTGACCGGCATTTCCGGCGAGCGGATGTAGAATTTCCAGGCCAGCGCAAAGCCGATCAGCATGGCGATGAAGGGCGACAGTTCGACCCACAGCGGCAATTCGTGGATGTCGTGCAGGATGTGGTTGTCCGGCAGCGTGAACAGCGATGCCTTCCAGAACTCGGCATAGCCCTCGCCGATGAAGGCGTTGTGGAAGATGACGCCGGCAAACAGCGCGCCGGCAGCCAGGATGAACAGCGGCACCAGCATCACCGGCGGCGATTCATGGACATGGTGCATCACCTCATGGCTCGCCCGCGGCTTGCCGTGGAAGGTCATGAAGATCAGCCGCCAAGAGTAGAAGGAGGTGAAGCAGGCGGCGATGACCAAAAGCACGAAGGCCATGCCGGCAACCGAATTGTGGCCGGCAAAGGCGCTCTCGATGATGGCGTCCTTGGAGAAGAAGCCGGCGGTGCCGATGACCGTCACCGGAATGCCGACGCCGGTCAGCGCCAGCGTGCCGATCACCATCATCCAGTAGGTGGTCGGGATCAGTTTCCTGAGGCCGCCCATCTTGCGCATGTCCTGCTCGTCGGACACGGCATGGATGACCGAGCCCGAGCCGAGGAACAGCAGCGCCTTGAAGAAGGCATGCGTGAACAGGTGGAAGATCGCCGCGCCATAGGCGCCGACGCCGAGTGCCACGAACATGTAGCCGAGCTGCGAGCAGGTCGAGTAGGCGATGACGCGCTTGATGTCGTTCTGGACGAGACCGACGGTGGCCGCGAAGAAGGCCGTGAAGGCACCGATGAAGGTCACCACAGTCAGCGCCGAATGCGACAGTTCGAACAGCGGAGACAGCCGTGCCAGCATGAACACGCCGGCCGTCACCATGGTGGCGGCATGGATCAGCGCGGAAACCGGTGTCGGGCCTTCCATGGCATCCGGCAGCCAGGTGTGCAGCGGCACTTGCGCCGACTTGCCCATGGCGCCCATGAACAGGAGCAGGCAGACGATCGTCATGGCCGCCTGCTTGTCCAGCGCATAGCCGAGGAAGGTCAGCACCGCGGCGCCGTGCGGGGCGCCTTCGGCCGGAATGAACGTTGCCGCATTGGCAAAGATGGTGCCGAGATTGACCGAGCCGAACAGCACGAACAGGCCGAAAATGCCGAGCGCGAAGCCGAAATCGCCGACGCGGTTGACGACGAAGGCCTTGATTGCCGCGGCATTGGCCGACGGCTTCTTGTACCAGAAGCCGATCAGCAGATAGGAGGCGAGGCCCACCCCTTCCCAGCCGAAGAACATCTGCACCAGATTGTCTGATGTCACCAGCATCAGCATGGCGAAGGTGAACAGCGACAGATAGGCGAAGAAGCGCGGCCGGTTCGGATCGTGGTGCATGTAGCCGATCGAATAGATGTGAACCAGCGCCGACACGGTGTTGACCACCACCAGCATCACCACCGTCAGCGTGTCGATCCTGAGCGCCCAGGCCGCTTCCAGCCCGCCTGACTGGATCCAGCGCATCACCGGCACGGTGAACACCTCGCCATGGCCGAAACCGACGGTGAAGAAAGCGACCCACGACAGCACCGCCGCGATCACCAGGAAACCGGAGGTGATGTATTCGGACGCCTTGGCGCCGAGCGACGTGCCGAACAGGCCGACGATCAGGAAGCCGAGGAGGGGAAGGAAGACGATGGCCTGATACATGGTGGTTCCGTCAACCCTTCATCATGTTCACGTCTTCGACCGCGATCGAGCCGCGGTTGCGGAAGAAGACGACGAGAATGGCAAGCCCGATGGCGGCCTCAGCCGCCGCGACCGTCAGCACGAACAGCGCGAACACCTGGCCGACCAGATCGCCGAGTGCTGCCGAAAAGGCGACGAAATTGATGTTGACCGCCAGCAGGATCAGCTCGACCGACATCAGGATGACGATGACGTTCTTGCGGTTCAGGAAGATGCCGAACACGCCGAGCGTGAACAGAACAGCCGATACGGTCAGATAATGCGCGATGCCGACAACCATCTCAGAGTCCCTCGCCTGTCTTGACCTTGCGGATTTCCATGCCGGTCGCCGGCGTGCGGCCGACCTGGGCCGCGATCGACTGCCGCTTGACGCCTGGCTTATGGCGCAGGGTCAGCACGATGGCGCCGATCATGGCGACCAGCAGCACGAGGCCCGAAATCTGGAAGTAGTAGAGGTAGTCGGTATAGAGGATGTCGCCGAGCGCGGCGGTGTTGGTCCGCGTGGCGAGATCCGGAATGGGCTTGGAGACCGTCGAAGCGAGCTGCGGCGCGAAAGTGTAGCCGCCGAGAACGACGATCAGCTCCGCCGCCAGGATCAGCCCGACCAGCGCGCCGATCGGCGCATATTGCAGAGCGCCTTCCTTCATCTCGGCGAAATCGACGTCGAGCATCATGACGACGAGCAGGATCATCGCCAGGAACTCGGCCCCGGTCAGCATGAACAGGCCGGCGGCGTTGAAAAAGGTCAGGATCAGGAACAGCACCGAATGCACGGGGTTGCGCGACGAAATGACCATGAACGCGGACGCCACCGCGACAAAGGCGAAGAGGTAGAAAAAGGCCGCCTCTAGTCCACTCAACATTGGGGATCCCCAGGGTTCCTGTACGAACAGGACGCTCGTCCTGTTTGTTGTCTCTGGCCTGGTTCCGCCTCCGGTTCCAAAGCCGCGTTGTCCTAGCCCATGTTCCGATCGGGTTGAAAGGCCCGATCGAAAGAAACATGGGCCACTCTGTATTCCGGAGCATGATCTGGTCCGAAAAGTCCGCAACTTTTCGGGATCATCCTCTGGACGAGGCCCCTGCCCCGCCCATGCGTCAAATATCAGCGGTAGGGCGAGTCCAGCGAGATGTTGCGCGCCAGTTCGCGCTCCCACCGGTCGCCATTCGCCAACAGCTTGTCCTTGTCGTAGTAGAGTTCCTCACGCGTCTCCGTCGCGAATTCGAAATTCGGCCCCTCGACGATGGCGTCGACCGGGCAGGCTTCCTGGCAGAAGCCGCAATAGATGCACTTCACCATGTCGATGTCGTAGCGAACCGTGCGGCGCGTGCCGTCATTGCGGCGCGGGCCGGCCTCGATGGTGATGGCCTGCGCCGGGCAGATTGCCTCGCACAATTTGCAGGCGATGCAGCGTTCTTCGCCATTGGGATAGCGGCGCAGCGCATGCTCGCCGCGGAAGCGCGGACTGGTCGGCCCCTTCTCGTGCGGATAGTTGATCGTCTCCTTCGGCGCGAAGAACTGGCGCATCGACAGGAAGAAGGCGCTGACGAAATCCTGCAGCAGCAGCGATTTGGCGGCTTGGGAAAGAGCGCTCATTGTTGTGCTCCAAACGTCGTTACTGCCAGTATCGCCCCCAAGATGGACCAAAAAACCGGCATGAAATAGCGATATGCAAATGTGGTCATCTCACCAATCTTGCTCTTATTCCAACCCAAGATCGGCATCACATATCCGGCCGGCAGCCTCTCCTGGCTTTTAAGCACGAATGGCAAAACAGCGACGTAGCCGAATGTCGCAACCGCCAATCCACAAATCACACCGATCAGGCCAAGGAAAACTGTGCTCATGCCCATCCCGTGATCTTGAGGAAGGCGGCGGTGGCGACCACCATGAACAGCGAGATCGGCAGGAACACTTTCCAGCCAAGCCGCATCAATTGGTCGTAGCGGTAGCGCGGCACGAAGGCCTTCACCATGGAGATGCCGAAGAACACGAAGCAGACTTTCAGCACGAACCAGATGACGCCCGGCACCCAGGTGAACGGCGCGAAGTCGAACGGAGGCAGCCAGCCGCCGAGGAACAGGATGGTGGCCAGCGCGCACATCAGCACGATGGCGACATACTCGCCGAGGAAGAACAAAAGGAACGGCGTCGACGAATATTCGACCATGTGGCCGGCGACCAGTTCCGATTCGGCTTCCACCAGATCGAAGGGCGGCCGGTTCGTCTCGGCCAGCGCCGAGATGAAGAAGATGATGAACATCGGGAACAGCGCCAGCCAGTTCCAGTCGAGGAAGGTGTTGGGCAGGCCAAGCCGCGTACCAATTCCATCATGCTGCGACAAAACGATATCGGTGAGGTTGAGCGAGCCGGCGGTGAGCAGAACGGTGACGATGACGAAGCCGATCGAGACCTCGTAGGACACCATCTGAGCGGCCGAACGCAGCGCGCCGAGGAACGGATATTTCGAGTTGGAGGCCCAGCCGCCCATGATCACGCCATAGACCTCAAGCGAGGAGATGGCGAAGACATAGAGGATGCCGACATTGACGTTGGCGATCGCCCAGCCCTGATTGACCGGAATGACCGCCCAGGCCGAGATCGCCAGCACGGCCGAGACCAGCGGCGCCAGCAGGAACACGCCCTTGTTGGCGCCGGACGGGATGACCGGCTCCTTGAAGACGAATTTCAGCAGATCGGCGAAAGCTTGCAGCGTGCCCCAGGGGCCGACGACGTTCGGGCCACGGCGCAGTTGCACCGCCGCCCAGATCTTGCGGTCGGCGTAGAGGATGTAGGCAACGAAAATCAGCAGGATAACGATCAGCACGACCGATTTCAGCAGAATGATCAGCGCCGGCAGCACGTAGAAGGAGAAGAAAGTGTCCATGCTTATTCCGCCGCCTGCTTGAAGCCGCTCTTGGCCAGTGCCGAGCATTCCGCCATCACGGCCGATGCCCGCGCGATCGGGTTGGTCAGGTAGAAATCCGTCACCGGCGAGGTGAAGGTGCCCTTGTTCAGCCGCCCGCCGAGCTTCGCCACCCCGGCGATGTCCTCGGCATTGCCGGCCGCGACCTGATCGATACGGGCCAGATGCGGGTATTCGCCATAGAGCTTGGCGCGCAGCTGCGGCAGCGAATCAAACGGCAGTTTCTTGCCCAGCACATCTGACAGCGCCCGCAGGATCGCCCAGTCCTCGCGCGCCTCGCCTGGCGCGAAGCCGGCGCGGTTGGTCTGCTGCACGCGGCCTTCGGTGTTGACATAGGTGGCCGACTTTTCCGTGTAGGCGGCCGCCGGCAGGATGACATTGGCGCGGTGCGCGCCCTGGTCGCCATGCGTGCCGATATAGACGACGAAAGCGCCGCCGGTCTTGGCCATGTCGATCTCGTCGGCGCCGAGCAGGAACAGGAGCTCCATTTCGCCCAGCATGCCGGCGACGTTTCTGCCGCCCTCGCCCGGCACGAAGCCGAGGTCGAGGCCGCCGACACGTCCGGCCGCGTTGTGCAGCACGGCAAAGCCGTTCCAGTCAGCGCGGGCAGCGTTTACGGCGGCGGCGAGCTTGGCCGCCTGTCCGAGCACGGCCGCGCCATCGGCACGCGCCAGCGCGCCCTGGCCAACGATGATCAGAGGGCGTGTCGCCTTCTTCAGCGTCTGGAAGAACTTGCCGTTGCCGTCGGCCAAATCCTTCAGCGAATCCGGTCCGGCGCCCAGCTGTTCGTAGTCGTAGCGGGTATCGCCAACATCGCCGATGACGCCGACCGGCAGATTGCCGATCCGCCAGCGCTTGCGGATACGGGCGTTGAGCACCGAGGCTTCATAGCGCGGATTGGCGCCGATGATCAGCACCGCATCGGCCTGCTCGATTCCTTCGATGGTCGGGTTGAAGATATAGCTCGCCCGGCCGAGCGCCGGGTCGAGTGCGGCGCCGTCCTGGCGGCAATCGGTATTCTTCGAGCCGAGCGAAGCCATCAGCAGCTTGAGCGCATAGGTTTCCTCGACGGCGGCGAGATCGCCCGCGATAGCGCCGATCTTTTCGGGCGCCGTCTTCGATACCGCGTCCTTGATCGCGGCGAAGGCCTCGGCCCAGCTGGCGGCAACCAGCCTGCCGTCCTTGCGCACATAGGGGCGGTCGAGACGCTGCGTGCGCAGGCCGTCCCAGATAAATCGGGTCTTGTCGGAGATCCACTCCTCGTTCACCGCCTCGTTGACGCGCGGCAGGATGCGCATTACTTCACGGCCCCGGCTATCGACACGGATCGCCGAGCCGACCGCATCCATCACATCGATGGACTCGGTCTTGGTCAGCTCCCACGGCCGCGCCTGGAAGGCGAATGGCTTCGAGGTCAACGCGCCGACCGGGCACAGGTCGATGACATTGCCCTGCAGCTCCGAGGTCATCGCCTGTTCGAGATAGGTGGTGATCTCTGCATCCTCGCCGCGGCCGATCAGGCCGAGCTCGGAAATGCCGGCGACTTCGGTGGTGAAGCGGACGCAGCGCGTGCAGTGGATGCAGCGGTTCATCACCGTCTTCACCAGCGGCCCGATGTATTTGTCTTCGACCGCGCGCTTGTTCTCGTGATAGCGCGAGGAATCGACGCCGAACGCCATCGCCTGGTCCTGCAGGTCGCATTCGCCGCCCTGGTCGCAGATCGGGCAATCCAGCGGATGGTTGATCAGCAGGAACTCCATCACGCCTTCCCTGGCCTTCTTGACCATCGGCGTGTTGGTGAAGATTTCCGGCGCCTCGCCATTCGGCCCGGGACGCAGGTCGCGCACGTTCATGGCGCAGGAGGCCTGCGGCTTGGGCGGCCCGCCCTTCACCTCGATCAGGCACATGCGGCAATTGCCGGCGATCGAGAGCCGCTCATGGAAGCAGAAGCGCGGCACTTCCGCGCCAGCGTCTTCCGCCGCCTGCAGCAGCGTGTAGTGGTCGGGTACAGTGATCTCTTTCCCGTCGACCTTGAGCTTTGCCATTCGCCTCAAACCCCTGCGGAGTTCCCGCAATCTCTTTGTCCGGACGCGGTCGAGACCACGTCAGGCATTTCATTCACTTGACGGCGAGCGCCGCCGCTTGGGCTGTCCAATCGTCGCGGCCGATACGGCCGCCGAGCGACAGATAATCCTCGACCCAGGCAACCTCTTGCGGCGTCCATGCCGCGATCTGGGCATAGGTCCAGATACCGAGGCCGTTGAGAACCTTTTCCAGCTTCGGCCCGATGCCCGAGATAGCCTTGAGATCTGCCGGAATGGCCGGCTTCTCCATGGCGTTGGGCTGCCTGAAATCATCGGGCATCAGCGCATCGCCGGCGCCGCTTGTCGCCGGAGCGGCGTTTGCGGCCGGCACGGCAGTGGCGGCTTCCTTGGCGGCAATATCGGTGACCTCCCGGGCGAAGGACTGCGCCTCGGCGATCATGGTTTTCGCCGTCGCCCGTGCCTTGGTGGAGGAAGGACTTGGATCTTCGAACTGCGCGACGCGCGCCTCGAAATCATCGACGATCGGCTGCAGCAGCCGCTGCGAGGCTTCTGCTGCGCCTGAAAGCGCGCCCAGCCAGACGCCGAAAGCATGATTGGCGAGCCCGAGGCCAAGCGCCGACATCGCCGCCGCACCCGCCACAGGATGCACGAAAAGGTTGACGGCGCTGGCCATCTCCTTCGGCATCATCCTGGTCAAGTCCTGGTTCATCTTCTCGATCTGGTCCAAATTGGGCATCAGCGGGTTCGAATACGGCGCCATAGAGTTCTCCTGGTCGTTTCTTCGTTCGCCCCGCCCTTCGCTGCGGACTTCCGCCCGCGTAAACATTCTTCTATTCCGCCGCCACCATCACAGGCTCGGCCCGGTGCGCATTGCGCGAAAACTCGTCGATGCGCCGCTCCACTTCGCCGCGGAAATGCCGCATCAGTCCCTGGATCGGCCATGCCGCCGCGTCGCCAAGCGCGCAGATCGTATGGCCCTCGATCTGCTTGGTGACGTCGAGCAGCATATCGATCTCGCGCTTCTGCGCCTCGCCGCGCACCAGCCGTTCCATCACCCGCCACATCCAGCCGGTGCCTTCGCGGCATGGCGTGCACTGGCCGCAGCTCTCGTGCTTGTAGAAGTAGGAAAGCCGCGCGATCGCCTTCACGACATCGGTCGACTTGTCCATGACGATGACAGCCGCGGTTCCAAGGCCGGATTTGAGGTCGCGCAGCGCGTCGAAATCCATCGGCGTGTCGATGATCTGCTCCGCCGGCACCAGCGGCACCGAGGCGCCGCCCGGTATGACCGCCAAAAGATTGTCCCAGCCACCGCGAATGCCGCCGCAATGCGTCTCGATGAGCTCGCGGAACGGGATCGACATCGCCTCTTCGACCGTGCACGGATTGTTGACGTGGCCGGAGATGCAAAACAGCTTGGTGCCGACATTGTTGGGCCGGCCGAAGGACGAGAACCAGGCCGCTCCTCGGCGCAGGATGGTCGGCGCAACCGCGATCGATTCGACATTGTTGACCGTGGTCGGGCAGCCATAGAGGCCGACATTGGCCGGGAATGGCGGCTTCAGCCGCGGCTGGCCCTTCTTGCCTTCGAGGCTTTCGAGGAGTGCAGTCTCCTCGCCGCAGATATAGGCGCCGGCGCCGTGGTGCATGTAGATGTCGAAATCATAGCCGGAGGTGTTGTTCTTGCCGATCAGCTTGGCCTCATAGGCCTCCTCGATCGCGCGCTGCAGCGCCTCGCGCTCGCGGATGAACTCGCCGCGCACATAGATGTAGGCGGCAATCGCGCCCATGGCGAAGCCGGCAAGCAGCGCGCCCTCGACCAGCGTGTGCGGGTCGTTGCGCAGAATGTCGCGGTCCTTGCAGGTGCCGGGCTCGGATTCGTCGGCGTTGATGACGAGATAGCTCGGCCGGCCATCGCTCTGCTTGGGCATGAACGACCATTTGAGACCGGTCGGGAAGCCGGCGCCGCCGCGGCCGCGCAGGCCCGACGCCTTCATCTCGTTGACGATCCATTCGCGCCCCTTGGCAACGATGCCGGGCGTGTTGTCCCAGGCGCCGCGCGCCATCGCGCCGGCCAGCGACTTGTCGAACAGGCCGTAGATATTGGTGAAGATGCGGTCTTTGTCCTGAAGCATTTTTCGTCCCTCAGACCGGCTTCTTGCCGAAGACGCGGATGTATTCGGCGACGCCACCCTTGGCGAGCGCCTTGGCCTGCTTGACCCAGTCGTCGCGATCGATGCGGCCCTGGAAAGAGAGATAGCCATCCACCCACTCGCGTTCGGCCTTCTTCCACGACGCGACCTGCGCGAAGGTGAAAATGCCCAGCGTATGCAGGATGCCCTCGATCTTGGGGCCGACGCCGGAGATCAGCTTGAGGTCGTCGACCTGTGCCGGTTTATCGATTCCGGCCGGACGGTTTTTGTCCCCGAGCGACGGTTTGGCCGGCTTGGCCGCCGGCACCTTGACCTCCGGCGCCTTGAAGGCGGATGCCGGCTCGGCCTTGGTGATCGGACCGCTGCGCTGCTTGGAAACCTGCTCGACCTTGGAGTCCGCCTTGTTGGCGTTGGCGGCCGAATGCAGCGGCGCGGCAACGCTCGCCGCCTTTTCAACCGCCGGCGCGACCTTGGTTTTTGAAGGCGTCTTCAATGCCGGGCTGGTTTCAGGGGCGTCGGTCTTCGGCTTGCTGGTGTTGGACGGTGCGACAGGGGCCGCGGCCGGCCCCGGCACAGGCGCCGCGATGATCGCGTCGGGCGCCGCCCTGGCGGCCTTGGCGGCCTCCCTGGCCTCCCTTTCGCGGGTCGACTTGAGGATCGCCTTTTCGCTCTTCAGCGTGGTGAGGCCGGAGGCCGGCTCGGAGCCGGTGCGGCCGTTCTGCGGCCCCGGTTCCACCGAAGCACCCTTGCCGGCGTCATAGAGATCGATGATTTCAGCCAGGCGTTCCGGCGTCAGATCCTCGAATGTGTCCTTGAAGATCATGACCATCGGCGCGTTGACGCAGGCGCCAAGGCATTCGACCTCTTCCCA
>NZ_RZTF01001220.1:0-218 GCF_004023175.1 Mesorhizobium sp. M7A.F.Ca.MR.362.00.0.0 | reverse complement strand
ATGCAAAGGATGGTTTATTCCAAGTCGGCAGTCCTTGCTCATACGAAAGCTCGCGGATTTCCGCTTTAAACAAATTTGCTTCTTGAAGCGGTCCCCGAATCCCTTTTTCTTTTGCTGCCTTCATGCCTGGTCTAAATTCATTCCTATCATCAGCGATGACCCCATAGATGACATTGTTAAATCCTGCCTCTTCCATAACTGGAATAAGATGATCAAAC
>NZ_RZTF01001219.1:0-218 GCF_004023175.1 Mesorhizobium sp. M7A.F.Ca.MR.362.00.0.0 | reverse complement strand
CAGTTTATCCGTCATATCTGTTGTGATGAACCCAGGTGCAACTGCATTTACAGTAATATTTCGTGCTGCAAGCTCTTTAGCAGTTGTTTTCGTTAAGCCGATAACTCCTGCTTTTGCTGCTACGTAGTTTGCTTGCCCGGGATTACCTGTTACACCGACAATGGAAGTAATGTTAATAATTCTTCCTTTTCTTTGCTTCATCATTTGTCTTGTAACAC
>NZ_RZTF01001218.1:0-218 GCF_004023175.1 Mesorhizobium sp. M7A.F.Ca.MR.362.00.0.0 | reverse complement strand
ATTTAAGATAGAAACATTATAAAACGGCTTATTAAATTCAATGTTATACAATGCTAATCTTTCCAAGCAATCATGCTGGCTAACTTCCCCTGTCAGAAAGCCCCATAATGTATTATCCAGCATGGTAGTTGAGTCTTTTGTCTGGCTGCCAGCAGTTGCAACCTTTAATTTCTGTCCGACAGATTGCAGTGTTTTTAATAATTCCTCTTCATCAACAG
>NZ_RZTF01001217.1:0-218 GCF_004023175.1 Mesorhizobium sp. M7A.F.Ca.MR.362.00.0.0 | reverse complement strand
GAATTTACCTGTTTTATTTGTTTCTGGCTGTTTTTCCAACTATAATAGAAGAAAGGTTTAGGCATTCGCCAAATTGGGAAAAACATTGAAAAAAGCGGAGGTGTATAGTAAATGATTATTATTTTATATTGCAGTGTTGCATTGATTGCCATTGCTTTCACTATTTTGGTAATTTATGTTGCCAGAACATTGAAATCGTTACATATCACACTTGATAG
>NZ_RZTF01001216.1:0-218 GCF_004023175.1 Mesorhizobium sp. M7A.F.Ca.MR.362.00.0.0 | reverse complement strand
CAATCATCGCGGGACCGAGTACGAAACCGAGGGCATTGGCAGCGGTATAGACGCCCATGATCCGCCCGCGCCGCTCTGGCGCCGCGGCCGCGTTCAGCGCCGTTTCGGCGACGATGAACATGAGGCCTGCACCGCAGCCCAGAATCACGCGGGCCGCGAAGACCGGCCAGAAGTCCCGCAGGAAGGCCAGCGCCACGAGCGCCGCCGCCAGCAGCCCC
>NZ_RZTF01001215.1:0-219 GCF_004023175.1 Mesorhizobium sp. M7A.F.Ca.MR.362.00.0.0 | reverse complement strand
ACACAAATGTATCACACAACAATTAGAATGACAATTTTACTATTTAAGGGTTTTTCCTTTACCTCAATTAGAATACATGTTACATTTAGTTCGATGAAATTCGAACAATAAATTCGCATAACAATGGAGGAGATTTAAATGATCGTATTACAAGCTTACATCAAAGTAAAACCAGAAAAACGCGAGGAATTTTTGAGCGAGGCTCAATCACTTGTTCAG
>NZ_RZTF01001214.1:0-219 GCF_004023175.1 Mesorhizobium sp. M7A.F.Ca.MR.362.00.0.0 | reverse complement strand
AAAGTGCAGATTGGCGCATTTTCATCCAAAGACAATGCAGACACCCTCGCTGCCAGAGCGAAAAATGCCGGCTTTGACGCTATTGTGATCCTAGAATCATAGCCGAGACGGGGACGAGCGTCTCATAAAAAAACCCGGCTCCTCATCGCGAGAAACCGGGTTTTTTTATTCAAGAATATCAACAACAAACTGTGACCATGTTTCCAGACGGTTGTAGAT
>NZ_RZTF01001213.1:0-219 GCF_004023175.1 Mesorhizobium sp. M7A.F.Ca.MR.362.00.0.0 | reverse complement strand
CACTTCTATCACGCGCTTGGCGTCGCCGGCGTCGACACCGAGGTCGGCCAGGATGCGCTCGACGTCTTCCGCTTGTGCAGCAGTGTCCGGATCGGAAATGTCGCGCAGATGAAGCACGAGATCGGCCTCGACCACCTCTTCCAGGGTGGCGCGGAAAGCCGCGATCAGATGCGTCGGCAGGTCCGAAATGAAGCCGACCGTATCGGAGAGGATGATCGG
>NZ_RZTF01001212.1:0-219 GCF_004023175.1 Mesorhizobium sp. M7A.F.Ca.MR.362.00.0.0 | reverse complement strand
GGCTTTTTTCGATGGTGCGCAACATAGGCGGAGCCATCGGTATCGCCCTTTCCAGCCAGATCGTGGTTGAGCGTGAAAAACTGCATGCGCAGCGCATTGGCGAATCGGTTACCTCTTTTGCTCAGGCAACGCAGGAACGGCTGGTCGAGACAGTCAACATGCTCTCACACGTTCATCTCGATCACGCCACCGCTCTGTATAGCGCGGGGGCGGCAAGAT
>NZ_RZTF01001211.1:0-220 GCF_004023175.1 Mesorhizobium sp. M7A.F.Ca.MR.362.00.0.0 | reverse complement strand
ATTTTTTGCTTGTTCTCCTTCTGAAACATTTGCAACAAATGGAAGGTCATTTAATACATCTTCAACAGGAATATCACTACCTTCTGTTTGGACAACAACCTCTGCAGGAGCTAGTTCACCAGCTGAGAAATGCTCAGAAATAATCGTGAATCCTTCCCTTGATGGCATATCGTCAGGGAAAGAGGATAATGTGTCATAAGTGGATTCCATCTTTAATGAC
>NZ_RZTF01000120.1:13429-15924 GCF_004023175.1 Mesorhizobium sp. M7A.F.Ca.MR.362.00.0.0 | reverse complement strand
GTGGCTTGGCCAGTCAGATCTGGCTGGCCATGCTGAGAGCACGGTCACCTTCTGAAAAACCCTGCCCTTCGGCCCAGTCCCTGGCCAGCGTGCGCAGACCTGTGAGCGCGACATCCAGAACATCCGAGGACACGGGGTTCGAGGGATAGGCGAGGTAGATCGGCCGCTGGAACACCGGTGTGTTGTCGATGCGCCGCATCTCGCCGCGCTCGATATGGCCGCTGACGGCGCTGAGCGGCAGATAGGCGGCGGCTTGCTGCGACTGGACATGCTGGAGGCCGATGAAGACCAGCCCGGCCGAAATGGCCGGCTTGACCATGCCGGCAAAGGCGCGGTCGTGCTCGATGCGGAATTCCAGTCCCCAGTCCATCAGAATGTAATTTTCGGTCCACGGCTTGGTCTGAGCGGCGTGCTGCACCAGCACGACCTGATCGACGGCCAGCGTTTCGTAGACGATGCCGGGATGCGGCCGCGGCAGATAGAGGATGCAGATATCGAGCAGGCCTTCCGCCAGTTGGTCGATCGCCAGATCCGGGAAACTGCCTTCAAGCCGCAGCGCCACGTTCGGCCGCCTGGCGCGCATCCACTCGACCCATGGCGAGGTGATGCGGTCCCAGAGATAGGCAGGCGCGGTCAGCCGCAGCAAGGTTTCGTAGCCATCGGGAACGGCGATATCCTGCCGTGATTGCTCCCATGTGCGGGTGATGGACGATGCGTGCGGCAGGAACTGCCGGCCGGCAGGCGTCAGCGTGACGCCATCGCGGTCGCGCACGAAAAGCCGGCGCCCCAGCTGCTCCTCCAACCCCCTGATCCGCGCGCTGACGGTGGACTGGGCGAGGTTGAGCCGGCCAGCCGCGACGGTGAAGCTGCCATGCGTGGCGACTTCGAGAAAGCTGCGCAGATTCTCAGTGTCCATGCCCACCTCCTGCATCGAAAATTTCGATGGTCCCTATCAAAAAATATCGCTTTCCGGCGGCAGTCAACAATGAACTAGATGGCTGAACCCCAGACAAGCGAGGAATCCAGCCATGCCCAAGCATTTCCGGATGATCGACAACGCTCGCAGAACACTCACTGCAATCGAAAATTCCGCTGTCGACGAATTGCTGGCCAAGGCTGGCTCCGACAAGACCAAGATCCTGCAGGCGATCATCTGGCTGGCCGACATGAGCACCTTTGCCGAGATGAACGCGGAATGGGACAAGTGGGTGCCGCAGGGCAACACGCCAGCCCGTGCCACCGGCGAAGCAAAGCTCGCCACCCCGGACTATCTGGTCGAGATCATTATTACCGCTGCGATTTGAGTTTTTACCCCCCTTGTGGGAGGGTCGCTGCGAAGCAACGGGGTGGGGGTGGCGCCGCTGCCCTCCGCTATGGCTCCGGGCGTTCGGCGTTCGAAAAGCCAAATCGTTGGCTTTTCGCCAGCCTGCGGCTGGACACGCCTCACCCCTGCGGCCTGAACCTTGCCACCAGCGTGTGGCTCTCGGCCGCGTAGGTAAAGCGCACATGGGTGACCGGATGTTCGGCGCTCCATGTCCGTCGCTCGACCACCAGGCACGGCGCGCCGGCTTCGATGTCGAGTGCGGCCGCTATATGTCTGTCGGCGGCGACAGCGCGAATCCGGTGCTCGGCTTCGCTCCACGGCACGCGGCCGATCAGCCATGGTCCTGGTGCGATGGCCACGAATTCCTCGTCCGCTGCCTCGGGTACGGCGGTGAGGTTGATCAGCCGCTGTTCATGCGCGAACGGCCGCTCGCCGGCGAAATGCCCGCATTCCAGCGCCAGAACCGGTCCGGCCAAGCCCAATTCCAGCAGGGCGCGATCCTCGGCGCTGCTGCGCCTTTTGTGCCGAGCGACGCGCTCGTAGCGGTAAGGCAGGCCGAGCGCTTCGACCTCGATGCGGATATCGTGGATCTCCAGCACCGCCGCTTGCGATTGCGGCCGGCGCACAAAGCTGCCTGAGCGGCGGCGCCGCTCGATCAGCCCGGCCTTGGCAAGCTGCGACAGCGCCTTGTTCACCGTCATGCGCGAGCAATTGTATTGCACGCTCAGTTCGTGCTCGAACGGGATGCGATGGCCGGGCGCCCAGGCACCGGACGTGATCTTCTCACTGATGTCGGTCAGGATGCGCTGGTGCAGCGAGCCGCCACCGTCCGCTACCACTGTGCCGGCCATGCTCATGCCGAAAGCGCCGTCATCACGCTGCGAAACCGCTCGGCGATAGCCTCTCGCTTCACATGCCTGCCGCCGCTGACCTGCTTGAGCCCATGCACCCAGACGCAGTCGACCTTGCCGCCATTGGCGAAGATCCAGGCGTCCAGGATCGCGTCGCCGCTCTTGCCGGCCAGCGAGGGATTTTGGGGATCGAGCGAGACGAGATCGGCGGATGCGCTGGCGGCGATCTGCGAGATGCCGGCGCCAAGCGCGACGCTGCCCCCGTCCAGCGCGGCGTCGAACAGCGCCCGGCCGGTCGAGCCGCCCGCGCCCGCCAGCAC
>NZ_RZTF01000120.1:0-13419 GCF_004023175.1 Mesorhizobium sp. M7A.F.Ca.MR.362.00.0.0 | reverse complement strand
CCAGCACATTGCGGGCGCGGTGGGCGAGGCGCTGTGAATATTCGAGCTGGCGCAATTCGTCGGGCAGGCCGATGAGCACGTTGGAATCGGAGCCGACGCCATAGCGGCCGCCATGTTCCCTGAACAGCGGCGCGGCAAATGTGCCGTCACCGAGATTGGCCTCGGTGATCGGGCAAAGACCGGCGATGGCACCGCTCCTGGCCATGGCAACGGTTTCCGCATCGGTCATGTGCGTGGCGTGGATCAGGCACCAGCGCTTATCCACCTTGGCATTGGCGAGCAAAAACTCCACGGGCCTCGCGCCGGACCAGGCAAGACAGTCCTCGACCTCTTTCACTTGCTCGGCGATATGGATGTGAATCGGCCCCTCCGGCGCCAGCGCGGCGACTTCGGCTAGCTCCTGCGGCGTCGCGGCACGCAAACTGTGCGGAGCGACGCCGACGACAGCCTGATCCAACGCGCGAACCGATTCGCGGCATTTCTCAACAAGCCGCGAGAACCGATTCACATCGTTGATGAATCGCCGCTGGCCTTGGTTTGGCGCGGCGCCGCCGAAAGACGAGTGCGCATAAAACACCGGCAAAAGCGTCAGGCCGATGCCCGTCTCGCCGGCCGCCGCCGCGATGCGCTCGGCCATCTCGGCAAGATTGGCGTAGGATTTTCCATCGCGGTCGTGATGCAGATAGTGAAACTCGCCGACGCGGGAAAACCCGGCCTCCAGCATCTCGACATAGAGTTGTGCTGCAACCGCCTCGACCTGATCGGGTGTCATCGACAGGGCAAAGCGGTACATCACCTCGCGCCAGCTCCAGAAACTGTCGGCGGAGGGGCCGCGAAGTTCGGCAAGGCCGGCCATGCCGCGCTGGAAGGCGTGGCTGTGAAGGTTGGGCATGCCGGGCAACAGGATCGCGTGGCGTTCGTCGCCGGCTAGCGCGGTAGCTCCAGGCTCGACGGTCGCGATGCGTCCCTCGGCGAAGGTGAGCCGCACATTATCGCGCCAACCATCGGGAAGGAGCGCCTGTTCCGCAAAGATCGCTTCCACTTTTCTCTCCGGTTCTCTGTCTCTCATGCGATGATGGCACTTGCAGTGCGTTTCAATATGTATATACATAATCGTCATCGATTGAAACGGAAAAGATGATGGCTGGACAGAGCAAAAGCCGGGCAGGGGATCTTCGTTTGTGGCGCAATGCGCGGCTGGCGACAATGGCCGACGGGTCTGCCGGACTTGGCGTCGTCGAACATGGCGCGGTCGCTGCGCGTGACGGCCGCATTGTCTATGCCGGCCCCGAGTCGGAGTTGCCCCCGACACTTGCCCTGGCCGCAGAAACGGTCGATTGCGAGGGCCGCTGGATCACGCCTGGCCTGATCGACTGCCACACCCATCTGGTCCACGCCGGCAACCGCGCCAACGAATTCGAGATGCGGCTGGCCGGCGCCACCTATGAAGAGGTCGCCCGGGCCGGCGGCGGCATTGTTTCGTCGGTCAAATCCTTGCGCGCCGCCAGCGAAGACGAACTGGTCACTCAATCGCTGCCGCGCCTCGATGCGCTGATCGCCGAAGGCGTGACCACCGTCGAGATCAAGTCCGGCTATGGCCTCGACGTCGAAAACGAGAAGAAATCGCTGCGAGCAGCCCGCCAACTGGGCGCGCAACGGGCGGTGACGATCCGCACCACCTTCCTTGGCGCTCACGCGCTGCCGCCGGAAGCCAAGGGCGACAAGGACGCTTTTATCGATCTGGTCGCCAATGAGATTCTTCCTTCGGTTGCCGCCGAGGGGCTGGCCGATGCCGTCGACGGTTTCTGCGAAGGCATCGCCTTTTCGCCGGAACAGATGGCGCGCGTCTTCGATGCGGCCAAAGCAGCAGGCCTGCCGGTCAAGCTCCATGCCGACCAGCTGTCCAATTTGCATGGCGCCGAACTCGCCGCCCGTTACGGTGCGCTGTCGGCCGACCATCTCGAATACACCGATGATGCCGGTGCAGCGGCGATGGCCAAGGCCGGAACCGTGGCGACGATCTTGCCCGGCGCCTACTATTTCATTCGCGAAACCAAGAAGCCGCCGATCGGCCTGTTTCGCCAGCACGGCGTCAAGATGGCTGTCGCCACCGACAACAATCCCGGCACTTCGCCGCTGACCTCACTGCTTCTGACCATGAACATGGCCGCGACCCTGTTCGGCCTGACCGTCGATGAATGCCTTGCCGGCGTCACCCGGGAGGCCGCCCGCGCGCTTGGTTTGCTGGGAGAAACCGGCACGCTTGAGGTCGGAAAATCCGCCGACCTGGCGATCTGGAACATCGAGCGCCCCGCCGAACTCGTCTATCGCATGGGCTTCAACCCGCTGCATGCCCGCATCTGGAGAGGACAATGACCGAACTGACCCTGAAGCCCGGCAATGCGACGCTGGCCGATTGGCGCGCCATCTATCGTGGCGCCGTGCCCAAGCTGGACGATGCCTGCCGGCCGAAAATCAAGGCGAGCGCCGAGGCTGTCGCCAGGATCGTTGCCAAGGGCGAGCCGGTCTATGGCATCAACACCGGCTTCGGCAAACTGGCCAGCGTCCGCATCCCGGCCGAGGATCTCGAGACCTTGCAGCGCAACATCGTCCTGTCGCACGCCGCCGGCGTCGGCGAGCCGATGCCGGTTGCTGTCTGCAGGCTGATGATGGCGCTGAAGCTCGCCAGCCTGGCGCAGGGCGCGTCGGGTGTGCGGCCGCAGACCATCGAGCTGCTCGAAGCGATGCTGGCCAACGACGTCATCCCGGTGGTGCCGGCGCAAGGTTCGGTCGGCGCCTCCGGCGACCTCGCCCCGCTGTCGCACATGACGGCGGTGATGATCGGCGTCGGCGAATGCTTCACCCCGCATGGCCGTTTCCCGGCCAAGGTCGCCTTCGTCTCGCATGGACTGGAACCGGTGACGCTGGGCGCCAAGGAGGGCCTGGCGCTGCTCAACGGCACCCAGTTTTCGACCGCCTATGCGCTGGCCGCCTTGTTCGAGGCCGAAGTGCTCTACCAATCGGCGCTGGTCGCTGGTGCCCTGTCGACCGACGCGGCAAAAGGGTCCGACGCCCCCTTCGATCCGCGCATCCATGTGCTGAGAAAGCATCCCGGCCAGATCGAGACGGCCGACGCCCTGCGCAATCTGATGGCCGGCAGCGCCATCCGTGAATCGCATCGGGTTGGCGACGAACGTGTGCAGGATCCGTATTGCCTGCGCTGCCAGCCGCAGGTGATGGGCGCCGCACTCACCGTGCTGCGCCAGGCGGCCGACACGCTGGGCACCGAAGCCAATGGCGTCACCGACAATCCGCTGATCTTCGCCGAGGATGACACCGCGCTTTCCGGCGGCAATTTCCACGCCGAGCCGGTGGCCTTCGCCGCCGACATGATCGCGCTCGCCGTCTGCGAGATCGGTTCGCTGTCGGAACGCCGCATCGCCATGCTGGTCGATCCGGCACTGTCCGGCATGCCGGCCTTCCTGACGCCGAAGCCCGGCCTGAACTCCGGCTTCATGATTCCGCAGGTGACGGCGGCGGCGCTTGTCTCGGAAAACAAGCAGAAAGCCTATCCGGCCAGCGTCGATTCGATTCCCACATCGGCCAACCAGGAAGACCATGTTTCGATGGCCGCGCACGGTGCGCGCCGGCTGATCGGCATGGTCGAGAACGCCACCGCCGTGATCGGCATCGAATTGCTGGCCGCGGCCCAAGGCTGCGATTTCCATGCGCCGCTGGCCTCGAGCGGCGCCCTGGAGGCAGTGCGCAAGCTGGTCCGGGCCGAAGTGCCGCATCTCGACAATGACCGCCATTTCCACCCCGATATGGAAAAAGCCATCGCCATGGTGCGCAGCGGTGCGGCCATCGAGGCCGCCGGCGGCGTGGCTCTGCCGTCGGTTTCCGGAGCGATGTGATGGCAAACGCGCCCTGGCTGACGGTCACGCCCGGCACAGCGCCGTTGCTGGTGTCGATACCGCACACCGGCATCGACCTCGCCGGCCTTGAGAATCGGCTGGTCTCGCCCTGGCTCGGCCGCCGCGACTGCGATTGGTGGATCGACAATCTCTATGACTTTGCTGCCGGCCTCGGGGCGACGGTGGTGCACACCGCGATCTCGCGCACCGTCATCGACGTCAACCGCGATCCCTCCGGCGCCTCGCTTTACCCCGGCCAGGCGACGACCGGCCTTTGCCCGACCGAGACTTTCGATGGCGATCCGCTCTATCGCGAGGGCGAAGAACCGGGGCCGTCGGAGATCGACGAGCGTCGCGAGAGATTCTTCGTGCCCTACCATGCCGCCTTGCAGGTCGAAATCGACCGGTTGCGTGGCTTGCACGAAAAGATCGTCCTCTATGACTGCCACTCGATCCGTTCAGTGCTGCCGCGCCTGTTTGAAGGTACGCTGCCGGTTTTCAACCTCGGCACCAATGACGGTAGGAGCGCCGATCCGACGCTGCAGGCGATGGTCGGCCAGATCATGGCCGAAACCGGTGAAACCTTTGTCATCAACGGCCGCTTCAAGGGCGGCTGGATCACACGCCATTTCGGCCAGCCGCAACAAGGCGTGCATGCGCTGCAGATGGAACTCTCCAACCGCGGCTATATGCGCGAGCCAGATGGCAAGGGTACGCCGGACAATTGGCCGGTGCCCTATGACGCCGAGTTCGCAGCACCGATCCGCGCCACGCTGCGGAAAATCCTCGAGACCGCGACATCCTGGGCGCGCGTCTGACATCAGGTCCTTTATGGAGTGACGCCATGAACAATCCTCGCCACAACATCCGCGAAGTCCGCAGCCCGCGCGGCACCGAAATCAGCGCGCGCTCCTGGCTGACGGAAGCGCCGCTGCGCATGCTGATGAACAATCTCGACCCGGATGTTGCTGAAAATCCCAACGAGCTGGTCGTCTATGGCGGCATCGGCCGGGCGGCGCGCACCTGGAACGACTTTGACCGCATCGTCGCCTCCTTGAGGACGCTGGCCGATGACGAGACTTTGCTGGTCCAGTCCGGCAAGCCGGTTGGCGTGTTCCGGACCCACCCGGACGCCCCGCGCGTGCTGATCGCCAACTCCAATTTGGTGCCGCACTGGGCGAATTGGGAAAAGTTCAACGAGCTCGATAAGAAGGGCCTGATGATGTACGGCCAGATGACGGCCGGCTCGTGGATCTACATCGGCACGCAAGGCATCGTGCAAGGCACCTACGAGACCTTCGTCGAGGCCGGCCGCCAGCACTATGGCGGCAATCTCAAGGGAAAATGGATACTGACCGGCGGTCTCGGCGGCATGGGTGGCGCCCAGCCGCTCGCCGCCGTCATGGCCGGCGCCTGCTGCCTGGCGATCGAATGCAACCCGGACTCGATCGATTTCCGCCTGCGCACCCGCTACGTCGACGAGCGCGCCGACACGCTCGACGAGGCGCTGGAAAAGATCGAACGCTGGACCAAGGCCGGCGAGGCGAAATCGGTCGGCCTGCTTGGCAATACGGCCGAGATCGTGCCGGAGATGTTCCGGCGTGGCATTCGCCCCGATATGGTCACCGACCAGACCTCGGCGCATGATCCCATCAACGGCTATCTGCCGAAGGGCTGGACGATGGCCGAGTGGCGCGAGAAGCGCGTCAGCGACCCCAAGGTGGTCGAGAAGGCGGCACGCGCTTCCATGCGCGAACATGTCGAGGCGATGGTGGCGTTCTGGAACGCCGGCGTGCCGACGCTCGACTACGGCAACAACATCCGCCAGGTGGCCAAGGAGGAGGGGTTCGAGAACGCTTTCGCCTTCCCCGGTTTCGTGCCGGCCTATATCCGTCCGCTGTTTTGCCGTGGCATCGGGCCGTTCCGCTGGGCGGCCCTTTCCGGCGATCCCGAGGATATATACAAGACCGACGCCAAGGTGCGCGAACTGACGCCCGGCAACACCCATCTGCACAACTGGCTCGACATGGCGCGCGAGCGCATCGCCTTTCAAGGATTGCCGGCGCGCATCTGCTGGGTCGGCCTTGGCGACCGCCACAGGCTCGGCCTCGCCTTCAACGAAATGGTGGCCAAGGGTGAGCTGAAGGCGCCTGTCGTCATCGGCCGCGATCACCTCGATTCCGGCTCGGTCGCCTCGCCGAACCGAGAAACGGAATCCATGAAGGACGGCTCGGACGCTGTGTCCGATTGGCCGCTGCTCAACGCGTTGCTCAACACGGCGTCCGGCGCCACCTGGGTGTCGCTGCACCATGGCGGCGGCGTCGGCATGGGTTTCTCGCAGCACGCCGGCATGGTCATCGTCGCCGACGGTACGCCGGACGCCGCAAGGCGCCTGGAGCGGGTGTTGTGGAACGATCCGGCGACCGGTGTCATGCGCCACGCCGATGCCGGCTACGAAATCGCCGTCGAATGCGCCAAGGAGCACCAGCTCAATCTGCCCGGCCTTCTCGGCTGATTGGCTGAGCCGATGCGCATCCTGCGGGCAGCCGAATACCGGTCGATGCCGTGGAAGAACGGCGGCGGCGTGACGACGGAAATCGCCGTTTCGCCCTCGGGTGCCGGTCTCGACGACTTCGACTGGCGCGTCTCGATGGCGCGCGTCGAACTGAGCGGTCCTTTCTCGCAATTTCCCGGGATCGATCGCACCCTTGCCGTGCTCGAAGGCGAGGGCATCGTCCTTGAGATTGCCGGCCACCCGCCGACATCCATAAACAGGACGACCGACCTGTTTTCTTTCCCTGCCGACGTGCAGACCTCGGCTGCGCTGATCGGCGGGCCGATCACCGATCTCAATGTCATGACCCGCCGAAGCCGGATGACACATTCGGTCGAACGCCTGGTGATTTCCGCCCCCGTGGAAATCCGGACTGAAGCCGGCACAACCCTCATCCTGTGCTTGGACGGCGACGTCAGCGTGCCCGCCGCTGAACCGGTTCGCCTCGGGCCGCTCGACACGCTGCTGTCCGGTCCGGTCAGCACCGGCCTGCTCGTCCAACCCACCCATGAGGCAACGCTGTTCGTGATCCGGATCGGCTCTGTCGCCGGCAACGATTAACGCTTGTTTCCAAACATGATCGCGGCACCGGCGAAATATAGCGTAAGCTGCTGGCGGCATCACGAAAAAGCCCGAATCCTCTCCGCCGATCTGGCTGGCGGGAAGTGGGGTGCTTGTCTTTGAGTTTTGCTGAGAGACGACGCCCTGTCGTGGTGCGGAAAACAAACTTTCGGCAAGTGGGGTTTATGCAACCAATTGCATTTGAACCGGTTTTAGGGCCATTGCCGTGGCGGTGACGCCGCTCAGTGCCCGCTTACGGAATTTTCAATGAATATTCAGACGAATCCTGCCCAAATCGAGAAGACAAGCGCGAGCTTCCCGGCCATCACGGAAGAGCCGATTCGATCCAACTTTCTGCCCGAAGAGCGTCTTCGTGTGCTTGGCGAAAGCCTGGCAAAAGGCGACCTCACGGATCTGTTCGGCCTGACGCCCTTTGATTTTCAGGCCCGTATCCGGGACAGCGCCAAGAAGATTTTGGAAGTCTATCGGTCGACCAATGCGGCGCAGGCGAGGGGCGAGACGATCACGCCGGCGGCACAATGGCTGCTCGACAACAATTACCTGGTCGAAGAGACCATTTTCCAGGTCAAGCGCGACCTGCCGCGCCGCTTCTATCGCCAGTTGCCGACCTTGAAACTGCCTGACGGCGGCAGCGTGCCGCGCGCGCTGGCGCTGGCCTGGACCTATGTGGCGCATTCGGACAGTTCCGTTTCGGCGACGATGTTCAAGTCCATCGTCCAGGGTTTCCAGTCCGTCGAGCCGCTGAAGATCGGCGAACTCTGGGCGCTGCCTTCGCTGTTGCGCTTCGTCCTGATCGAAAATCTCCGCCGGCTGGCCGTCAGGGTCAATCGCACCCGCCAGATGCGCCAGATCGCCAACGATGTGGCCGACAAGGTCCTGGCGACCGACGACAGCGCCGACCGGCAGTCGATCCTGTCCAATTTCAGCGCGCATGCGCAGGACACCACCTTCGCCACCCAGCTGCTCTACCGCCTGCGCGATGGATCGCAGAATGCCGGCAAGGCTCTGGAATGGCTGGAAGGCGAGCTCGAAAAGACCGGCTCCGATGCCGAGGAAATCATCATTTCCGAACATCACACGCTGTCCAGCGGCAATGTGACGACGGGCAACATCATCCGCGGCCTGCGCCTCATCAACGACGTCGACTGGACGGTGTGGTTCGAAGGCGTCAGCCGCATCGACACCGTGCTGCGCGAGCGCACCGATTTCGCCGCGCTCGACTTCTTCTCGCGCGATCAGTACCGGACCGCGATCGAGGAATTGGCGCGCCGCTCGAACCTTTCGGAATATCGCGTCGCCGAGAAGGCCATCGAGCTGGCCGGCCACGCCGCCAGCGATGGCGATGGCGACGTCGTTTTAACCGGGTCCGCCCACACCGATGTCGGCTTCTTTCTCGTCGGCCCACGCCGGCTCGAGCTGGAGAAGGCGATCGGCTATCGACCCACCATCAGCCAGACAGTCAAGCGTGCCTTCCGCAAGACCGGCTGGCTCGGCATCGTCGTACCGGTGTTTGCGCTGACGGCCCTGCTTCTCGTCCTCTCCGGCAACGCGCTTGCCAATCTCGGCCTGTCAGTGCCCTCGATCGTCCTGATGCTGGCGCTGTTTGCCGTGCCGGCCAGCGAGGGCGCGCTCGCCTTCTTCAACACGGTCGTATCGCTGTTCCTGAAACCGACGCGTCTCGTCGGCTACGATTACCGACACGGCGTTCCGCCCGAGGCTCGCACGCTGGTGGTGGTGCCGTCGCTGATCGGCTCGCGCGACGATGTCGAGGAAAACATCCGCAATATCGAGGTGCATCATCTCGCCAACACGGCCGATGAAATCCATTTCGCGCTGCTGTCGGACTGGCCAGACTCGAAGACCGAGATCGATGCGGCGGACACCGAAATCCTCGAATTCGCCCGTACCGAAATCGCCCGTCTCAACGCCCGCTATCCCTCCGAAGGCGCGCCGCGTTTCTACATCCTGCACCGGCGCCGGCTGTTCAATGCGGCGCAAGGGGCCTGGATGGGCTGGGAGCGCAAGCGCGGCAAGCTGCACGAGCTCGATCTTCTGCTGCGCGGCGACAGCGACACCACGTTCCTGCCGCTCGACGTGCCGCTGCCGGAGAATGTCGTCCATGTGATGACGCTCGATGCCGACACGCGCACCACCCGTGACGCGGTCGCCACCCTCGTAGGCAAGCTCTGCCACCCGCTCAACCGGCCGCATTTCGATGCCAGCAAGCGCGTCGTCACCGCCGGCTACGCGATCCTTCAGCCGCGCATCACCGCGTCGCTGACATCAGGCGACGATGCGTCGTTCTTCCAGCGGGTGTTTTCGGCCAATCGCGGCCTCGACCCTTATGTCTTTGCCGTGTCCGATCTCTATCAGGACGTCTTCGGCGACGGGTCCTTCACCGGCAAGGGCCTCTATCACGTCGACGCCTTCGAGGCCGCCCTGCAGGGCCGCATCGAGGAAAACACCATCCTCAGCCATGATCTGCTGGAAGGCGCGCTGGCGCGCGCGGCGCTGGTCACCGACGTCGAACTGGTTGAGGACTATCCGACCCGCTACTCGGTCGACGCCTCGCGCCACCATCGCTGGGCGCGCGGCGACTGGCAGTTGCTTGGCTTCATGCTCGATCCGCGCTCCGGCGTGCCGGCGCTGTCGCGCTGGAAGATGATCGACAATCTGCGCCGCTCGCTGACGCCGATCTTCTGGGTGATGGCGGCGATCGCCGGCTGGACGCTGCTGCCCTTCACGCAGGCCGCGCAATGGCAGGCCCTGCTGATCCTCAGCCTGTTCATGGCGCCGACATTCGATATCGTCAACGCCATCCTGCCCAAGAGCGGCGACCAGACGCCACGCGGCCATTTCTCGGCTCTGGCGCGCGACGTCGCCTTCGGCACTGCCATGGTGGCGCTGAAGATCGTGCTGATGGCGCACAATGCCTGGATGATGGGCGATGCCATCGTGCGTACGCTCTACCGGCTGTTCGTCAGCCGCCAGAACCTTTTGGAATGGCGCACCGCCTCGCAGGCGCACAAGGCGGGCGACAACGATGTCGGATCGTATTACGGCATGATGTATGGCGCCGTGATCATCGGCTTCGTCGGCCTTGCCATTCCGGTGCTGGCCGATTCGACCGGCGCCTTCGTCGCCTTCTTCTTCGCCCTGTTCTGGATTGGCTCGCCGGCCATCGCCAGCTGGATCAGCCGTTCGGCCGAAACCGAGGATCGGCTGCGCATATCGCAGGCCGACATCCATACGTTGCGCACGGTGGCGCGGCGCACATGGCACTATTTCGAAAGCTTCGTAACGGCAGAGCATCACCATCTGCCGCCGGACAATTTCCAGGAAAGCCCGGCGCCGGTGGTGGCGCCGCGCACCTCGCCGACCAACATCGGCGTCTACCTGCTGTCCGTCGTTTCCGCCCGCGACTTCGGCTGGATCAGCCTGTCCGACGCCATCACCCGCATCGACGCCACCATGGCGACGATCGAGGGCATGCCGCGTGAGCGCGGTCACCTCTTCAACTGGTACGACACGACGACACTGAAGCCGCTCTATCCGCTCTACATCTCGGCTGTCGACAGCGGCAATCTCGCTGGCCATCTGGTGGCGGTGGCTGCGGCCTGCGCCGAATGGGCCGAAGCACCTTCCGTCCATCTCCAGGGCGATTTCGAAGGCATTCTCGACACGGTCACCATTCTCAGCGAAAGCCTCGATGATCTGCCCGACGACCGCCGTCAGTTGCGCCCGCTGCGCCAGCGTCTCGCCGACCGCCTCGACGGCATGCGGCGCGCTGTCGACACGATCAAGGCGCAGCCCGAAATGGCGTCGATCCGCACCATCAACCTGGCTGTGCTGGCCGGCGAGATCCGCAAATTGGCCACCGCCATCCATACCGAGGCGGTGTCGCCCCAGAGCGACGTCATCGTCGACTGGGCGGCAAGGCTGGAAGCCACCTGCGAAGCGCACGTCCATGACGCGCACAGCGACGACAATGCCGTCGAGGCGCTGCGTGCCAAGCTGCTCACCTTGCGCGAGCGCACGCGCCGTTACGCCTTCGAGATGGACTTCTCCTTCCTGATGCGGCCGGAGCGCAAGCTGTTGTCGATCGGCTACCGGGTCGAGGAACACCAGCTCGACGAGAGCTGCTACGACCTTCTGGCTTCCGAAGCCCGGCTGACCAGCCTGTTCGCCATCGCCAAGGGCGACCTGCCGACCGAGCACTGGTTCCGGCTTGGCCGGCCGATCGTCGAAATCGGTTTCCAGGGCGCCCTGATGTCCTGGTCCGGCTCGATGTTCGAATATCTGATGCCGCCGCTGGTGATGAAGGAGCCGCAGGGCTCGATCCTCAACCAGACCAGCAAGCTGATCATCAAGCGCCAGATCCAGTATGGCCGCCAGAAGAACGTGCCGTGGGGCATTTCGGAGGCCGCCTACAATGCGCGCGACCGAGAACTGACCTACCAATATACAAATTTCGGCGTTCCAGGCCTCGGGCTGAAGCGCGGCCTTGGCCAGAACACGGTGATCGCGCCTTACGCCACCATACTGGCGGCCCAGTTCAATCCGCGTGAAGCCGTGCTGAATCTCGCCCGATTGCGGGAGATCGGGGCGCTCGGCCGCCACGGCTACTACGATGCCGTCGACTTCACGCCGCAGCGCGTGCCGGAAGGCACGGATCATGTCGTCGTCCAGAACTACATGGCCCACCATTCGGGCATGTCGATCGCGGCGGTTGCCGACGCCATCTTCGAAGGTCGCATGCGCGACCGCTTCCACAGCGATCCGGTCATCGAATCGGCCGAACTCTTGCTGCAGGAGAGGGCGCCGCGCGACATCCCGACCGCGACCGTCAGGACCGAGGCCGACGAACGCTCCAAGGACGAGACCGAAGTCGACAGCCCCGACACCCGCATCGTGCTCAATCCGCTGCAGTCGCTGCGGTCCACCAACGTCATGTCGAACGGCCGCTATTCGGTGATGGTCACCGCGACCGGCTCGGGCTACAGCCGCTGGGGCGATCTCTCCGTCACACGCTGGCAGCCGGATCCGACCGAGGACCGGCTCGGCTCCTACATCTTCCTGCGTGACGCCGGTTCCGGCGACTGGTGGTCGGCTACGGCCGAGCCGAAGCGCGCCGCCGAGGAAAAGGCGCAGACCTTGTTCTCCGACGACAAGGCGAGCTTCGTCAAATCCGTGGGCACGTTGCGCTCCGAGGTCGAATGCATTGTCATCTCGGAAGGCAATGGCGAGGGTCGTCGGGTCACGCTCTACAATGACGGTCCGTCCGACCGTCACATCGAAGTGACCTCCTTTGCCGAACTGGTGCTCGGCCTGGAGGCGTCCGACAACGCGCATCCGGCCTTCTCGAAGATGTTCGTGGAAACCGAAATCTCTGCCAACAACGCGGCGATCTTCGCCACGCGGCGCAAGCGCGAGACCAGCGAGCCCGATATCGCCATGGTGCATTTCGTCACCGATCCGTCCGGATCGGCGCGCGATGCCGAGGCCGAAACCGACAGGCGCGCCTTCATCGGCCGTGGCCGTACCATCGTCGATGCGGCCGCTTTCGACCCGGGCGCCAGGCTGGGCGGCCACTCAGGCTTTACGCTCGATCCCGTCGCCTCGCTGCGCCGCCAGGTGCGCGTGCCGGCCAACAAGAAGATATCGCTGACCTTCTGGACCGTCGTCGGCGCTGGCCGTGCCGAACTGGACGAAGCCATCGCCCGCCTCGACCATCCGGAGAGCTTTGCCCGCCAGGCCATGCTTGCCTGGACGCGCAGCCAGGTGCAGACCCGCCATATGGGCCTCAGTCTGACCGATGCCGCCAATGTGCAGAAGCTGGCGCGCTATCTGATCTATCCGGATCCGTTCCTGCGTCTTCCCGCTGAATCCATCGCCTCGGGGCTGGGCAAGCAGTCGAGCCTTTGGCCGACAAGCATTTCCGGCGATTTCCCGATCTTCCTGGTCAGGATCGGCGATGTCGCCGATCTCGAAATCGTTGCCCAGGCGCTGCGTTTCCAGGAATATATGCGCACCCGCGGCATGATGATCGACTTCGTCGTCGTCAACGAGCAGGCGTCCTCCTATGTCCAGGACCTGCAGCGGGCGGTCGAGACGCTGTGCGAAAACAGCCGCCTGCGCGGCAAGGAGCTCGGACCTCGCCAGCACATATTCGCGGTGCGCCGCGATCTCATGGACGAAACCACCTACAAGACGCTGCTCGCTGTCGCCCGGGTGGTCCTGCACACGCGCAACGGCACCATCTTCGACCAGATCGAGCGCGCCGAGGCCGCGGCTCTGCAGGCGCGCGACGCTCTGGCAGCATTGCCAATTCCGCGTGAATTGCCGTCGCCGACACCCACGACGCATACT
>NZ_RZTF01001210.1:0-220 GCF_004023175.1 Mesorhizobium sp. M7A.F.Ca.MR.362.00.0.0 | reverse complement strand
CGGAAATATTTCTTTGGAGGGTTTTCCATGAAATCTTCCTGTTCGATATAAATCTCACGAGAGAATGGAATTTGACGTGTTCCCATCTCTGGATTCTCTGGATTAATTTCTGCCTCCAGCATTTCAACTTGCCCTTCAGGATAGTTGGTAATAACTACTTTCAATGGGTTAAGTACGCCCATTGTACGAGGCGCTTTCAATTTCAAGTCTTCACGTACAA
>NZ_RZTF01001209.1:0-220 GCF_004023175.1 Mesorhizobium sp. M7A.F.Ca.MR.362.00.0.0 | reverse complement strand
CACCATGTCCGGTCTGAACCCCTTCGCTTCCTCGACACAGATGCCGACCGTGTCGCGTGGCACGTCGGGCAGAACGCGGTCATGCACAAGGACTTCGATCGAAGCCGACTGAAGGGACTTGATGATGTCGGCGAATACCGCTGTGCCCGCGAAGCGCTCATCGGTGCAGACCAGCGCACGTCGGCCGAACCGGGCGGCGACCGTCGGCAGCACATGGCGC
>NZ_RZTF01001208.1:0-221 GCF_004023175.1 Mesorhizobium sp. M7A.F.Ca.MR.362.00.0.0 | reverse complement strand
GTTAGGTGCACCACCAAAACCTGCTAAACGACCTGAAGTTACCGTTGATGAATTAGCTTGTGCGTCCATTTGCAGTGTTGAACCGATAAACATATCAACCGCAAATTGTCCTGCAACTTGGCATAATGCACGGTTAGAGCGCATCGAACCATCTTTGGCCACGAAAAAGATATCAGGTAGAGCTGCAATATAGTTCTCCATGCCGACTTCACTGCCAAAGC
>NZ_RZTF01001207.1:0-221 GCF_004023175.1 Mesorhizobium sp. M7A.F.Ca.MR.362.00.0.0 | reverse complement strand
GCACTTCTTCCACCTGACAGGCAAAGAGAAACAGCCCATCGGTATATGCTCGGCTTATATAAAATACTTGAAGAAATAACAGCTTCTTTTCCACATGTACTTTTCGAAAGCTGCTCAGGTGGCGGCGGAAGATTCGATCCAGGGATGCTCCATTATATGCCGCAGACTTGGACGAGTGATAATACGGATGCAGTATCCAGACTAAAGATTCAATACGGAAC
>NZ_RZTF01001206.1:0-221 GCF_004023175.1 Mesorhizobium sp. M7A.F.Ca.MR.362.00.0.0 | reverse complement strand
GCGTTACGCTACTGGCAGGAACAAACGATTGATCTCGTCATCACCGATTGTAGTATGCCCATCATGGATGGGCTTGCGCTGACTAAACAATTGCGTACAAGACAAAAAAAACCATTAACCATTTTAGGGCTAACGGCCAATGCGCAACCGGAAGAACGCGTGCGTTGTATTGCTGCCGGTATGGATGACTGCTTATTCAAACCGTTGCGTTTATCCCAGCT
>NZ_RZTF01001205.1:0-221 GCF_004023175.1 Mesorhizobium sp. M7A.F.Ca.MR.362.00.0.0 | reverse complement strand
CCTGGAAGTAGAAGTTTTCTCTTATCAGCAAGCTTTGGACCAATATGTCATCATGCATGAAAATAAAGAAAGCATGAAAAAATTAGATGATCATTAAAATACTTGCTGTCCTTTTTATTGGGGGAGCTTGGGGAATAACAGTCGGAGCCGGTTATGTTGCTTTTTTAACCGTCTTTGGGATTATTCCGAGATTGACGCAGCTGACGAAAACAGGAAGCAAG
>NZ_RZTF01001204.1:0-221 GCF_004023175.1 Mesorhizobium sp. M7A.F.Ca.MR.362.00.0.0 | reverse complement strand
ATAGTTTTTTCAACAAAGAAATTGTTGAGCGGACAATTCTTGGGCTCCGCGGTACCAATCTTATGCAACAACATCTTAATACAATTATCGATTATTCCCTGTATTGGCTGATAAGCATTGAAGAGTATTATCAAACATTTAGTGATCGCAGATTTATTGAGGGAATTTATCCGAAAATGGTATCCCTGCTGCAATATTGTGAATCCCAAACGAATGAACAC
>NZ_RZTF01001203.1:0-221 GCF_004023175.1 Mesorhizobium sp. M7A.F.Ca.MR.362.00.0.0 | reverse complement strand
CTATACGGGGAGAAATGCCCGGCAGGGCAATGAGGGGCGGCTCTGACTTGCGCACGCTAGCCGGGGCCTCTATCCTCAATCCTGACCCGGTTTTGACTTTGCGAATGGCGTCCCCCACTCCGTCTCGGCTTCGCCGAGCCACCTCTCCCCCTCCGGAGGGCAGGGCTATCGCATATGGAATTCCTGAGATGTCTGCCCGGCACGGACCCCCACCCCTAACC
>NZ_RZTF01001202.1:0-222 GCF_004023175.1 Mesorhizobium sp. M7A.F.Ca.MR.362.00.0.0 | reverse complement strand
GTTGGTCAGGAGAAATGCCGTCCGTATGAAGGCTGGGGAACGATAGCCTTTGCTAAGGACTGGCAGGCACCGCCTCGTCAGCAAAATGGAACATCCTTCTTCTATTTTACATCTGATCAGTGGCGATATGAGGAAGAAGAGCTAGGCAACAAACTATATGCTTCTCCGCTTGTGAAGCATATAACATATAAACATCCAGCTGATTATAATGTGCTTGCTGCC
>NZ_RZTF01001201.1:0-222 GCF_004023175.1 Mesorhizobium sp. M7A.F.Ca.MR.362.00.0.0 | reverse complement strand
CCTCTTAAGTTCAAAATAGTAATTAATATAACAAACAAGCTGGCTATAAGCACATTATGTTCATGTAAGCTAGGAAATGCTGATGTAATTGCATCTGTACCTGCTGATACACTTACAGCAACAGTCAGGATATAATCAACGAGCAAGGAGCCTCCTGCAATCAAGCCGGCATTTTCCCCTAGATTTGTTTTTGAAACAATATAAGCACCGCCTCCGCGAGGA
>NZ_RZTF01000011.1:41730-50200 GCF_004023175.1 Mesorhizobium sp. M7A.F.Ca.MR.362.00.0.0 | reverse complement strand
GGATCAAGACCCGCAAGCTGGACGTACTCAACGATGAAGCCGTCAACGCCGCCTTTGCCGAGATCGGCGTCGTCGACGTGCTGTTCAATTGCGCCGGTTTCGTCCATTCCGGCTCGATCCTCGAGATGAAGGAAGCCGATCTCGATTTCGCGCTGGATCTCAATGTTCGCGCCATGATCCGCACCAGCCGGGCCGTGCTGCCCGGCATGCTGGAACGCGGCGACGGATCGATCATCAACATGGCCTCGCTGGCCAGTTCAACCAAGGGCGTGCCCAACCGCTTCGTCTATGGCCTGACCAAGGCCGCCGTCATCGGCCTGACCAAGGCGATCGCCGCCGACTATGTCGGCAAGGGTATACGCTGCAACGCCATCTGCCCCGGCACGGTCGAGAGCCCGTCGCTGCAGGACCGCATGCACGCGCAAGGCGACTACGATGCCGCCCGCGCAGCCTTCATCGCCCGCCAGCCGATGGGCCGGCTCGGCACGCCGGAGGAGATCGCGGATCTCGCCGTCTATCTGGCCGGCGCCACCTATACGTCAGGGCAGGCCTACAATATCGATGGCGGCTGGTCGATCTGACTGCGGAAATCTTGCCGAGCCGGACGATCTGGCCCTTTCCCGGCGTTTGACAGGGGATCGAAGAGTCTGAAAATCCCGCGCGCCGGCTATCTTGCATGGCGATCGCGCTTGTCCGTAGTCAGGTCGATGGGTACGGTCCGCCGGTTCCTTGAAGGCGCAATCGCCTTGGCGGAAAGTTTGCAAAAGGCCACGAGGCCGCAATCAGGAGAAGGATTTAGATGAAACTGCTGCGCTATGGCGAGGTGGGAAGCGAACGTCCCGGCCTGCTCGATGCGGATGGAACGATCCGTGATCTCTCCGCTCACGTCACCGATATCGGCGGCAAGACGCTCGACCCCGCATCGCTGGCGGCACTCGCCAAGCTCGATCCGAAGTCGCTGCCAGCCGTTTCCGGCAGCCCGCGCCTCGGCGCCTGCGTTGCCGGCACCGGCAAGTTCATCTGCATCGGCCTCAACTATTCCGACCATGCCGCCGAAACCGGCGCCACCGTGCCGCCGGAGCCGATCATCTTCATGAAGGCAAGCTCGGCCATTGTCGGGCCGGATGACGACGTGCTGATCCCCCGCGGCTCGGAGAAGACAGACTGGGAAGTCGAACTGGCCGTAATCATCGGCAAAACCGCCAAGTATGTCAGCGAGGCCGATGCGCTCGACTATGTCGCCGGCTACAGCGTTGCCCACGACGTCTCCGAGCGCGCCTTCCAGGCCGAGCGGCAGGGCCAGTGGACCAAGGGCAAGAGCTGCGACACGTTCGGCCCGACCGGCCCATGGCTGGTAACCAAGGACGAAGTGGCCGATCCGCAGAACCTCAGAATGTGGCTGACGGTCAACGGCAAGACGATGCAGAACGGCTCGACCAAGACCATGGTCTATGGCGTCAAGTATCTGGTTTCCTATCTCAGCCAGTTCATGTCGCTGCACCCCGGCGACATCATCTCCACCGGCACGCCGCCCGGCGTCGGGCTGGGCATGAAGCCGCCGGTGTTCTTGAAGGCCGGCGATGTGGTGGAGCTGGGAATCGAGGGCCTGGGCCAGCAGAAGCAGACGTTCAAGGCGGACGTATAAGCCTGTCGCTCGACAGGTCTGCGCCGCCCCTCATCTGGCTGCCGCCATCTTCTCCCCGTGAACGGGGAGAAGGACGCTGTGACTGCTGCTTTCGCCAATCGCCAACGCTGCAAAGAAGGCGCCGGCGTCGCGCCAGTACCTTTCTCCCCGTCACTATACGGGGAGAAATGCCCGGCAGGGCAATGAGCGCCGACGTCAAATATTACTTGATCGTCTTCCCATCAGCGCCAAACCGATAGGTCTTCGCCGGATCCGGCGTCGCATACAGCGTGGCACCCGGCTCGGCATCATAAACACCAAAAATCCGCACGGTGATCAGTCCCGCCTTCTCGCAGTCGAGATAGAGGTTGGTGTCGGCGCCGAGATGCTCGGCGTGCACCACCGTACCCTTCCAGGCGCCGGATTTCGGATCGACGGTCAAATGTTCCGGCCGCACGCCGATGGTCTTGGCGGTTTCGCCGAGCCTGGCGCCGTCGACGAAATTCATCTTTGGTGAGCCGATGAAGCCGGCGACGAACTCATTTGCCGGCGAATTGTAGAGCTCCATCGGGCCACCGATCTGCTCGATTTTCCCTGCGTTGAGCACCACGATCTTGTCGGCCAACGTCATCGCCTCGACCTGGTCGTGGGTGACGTAGATCATCGTCGCCTTCAGCCGGCGATGCAGCTGCGCGATCTCCAGCCGCGTGTTGACGCGCAGTGCTGCATCGAGATTCGAAAGCGGCTCGTCGAAGAGAAAGAGCTTGGGTTCGCGCACCACGGCGCGGCCGATGGCGACACGCTGGCGCTGGCCGCCGGAGAGTTCGGCCGGCCGCCTTTCGAGATAGGGCTCCAGCGACAGCATCGACGAGGCGATGCCGATGCGCCGCTCGATCTCCGGGGCGGGCGTGCCGGCCTGCTTGAGGCCAAGGCCCATATTGTTCTTTACCGTCAGATGCGGATAGAGCGCATAGGTCTGGAACACCATGGCGATGCCGCGCTTGGCCGGCGGCGTGGCCGAGACATCCGCGCCATCGATGACGACGCGGCCCGAGGTCGAGTCCTCCAGCCCGGCAATGACCCTGAGCAAGGTCGACTTGCCGCAGCCGGACGGCCCGACGAAAACGACGAACTCGCCATCATTCACCTCGAGGTTGATGCCCTTCAGCACCTCGACCGGCCCAAAGGCCTTCTTCACGTTCTCGATGTTCAGCGAGCCCACGGCTTCGTCCCTGTTCTAGAGTTTGACGGCGGTGCCACTGCGCACGCTCTCGTCGGCTGCAAGGCAGACGGCGAGCGATTTGACCGCGTCGTCCATATGTTTGGTGAGATCGAGATCCTCGCGGATCGCCTTCAGCACGAAGGCCTGTTCGAGGTCGCAGAGATCCTGATGGCCGGGTTCGCCCTCCATCGACAGCATCTCGTCGGCCTTGAGAAACTTGCCGTCCGCGCCGGTCGCCGCACTGTGCAGGCGGATGGTCGAGGTCTTGGTGTGGGTGTCGATGTCATCGGACTTCACACCTTCCTTCATGACGATCGACACGCAGCCATTGGGCGAGATGACGTCCTTCACGAAGAACGCCGTTTCCGAAATCATCGGACCCCAGCCGGCTTCGTACCAGCCGACCGAGCCGTCGTCGAACAGCACCTGCAAATGGCCGTAATTGTACATCGACTGCGCCACCTCGTCGGACAGCCGCACGCCCATGCCACGCACCTCGATCGGCTTCGCATCGGTGATCTGCAGCATGACGTCGAGATAGTGCACGCCGCAGTCGACGATCGGCGACGTCGTCTGCATCAACTGCTTGTGCGTCTCCCAGGTGTGGCCTGAGGATTGCTGGTTGAGGTTCATGCGAAAGACGTAGGGGCCGCCTAGCTTGCGGGCTTCGGCGATCAGCCTGATCCAGGACGGGTGATGGCGCAGGATGTAGCCAATCACCAGCTTCCTGCCATTGGCCTTCGCCGCCGCGACGACGCGCCTGGCGTCGGCCACCGTCGTTGCCAGCGGCTTTTCGACGAAGACATGGCAGCCGGCCTCGAACGCCCTCACCGCATAGTCGGCATGGCTGTCGGAATAGGTGGCGATGCAGGCGACATCGGGCTTTTCCTCGCGCAATGCCTCATCGAAGGAGCGCCTGATGCCGTAACCCGACAGCCCGTCCGACAGCGGCACGTCGGAGCGATTGATCAGCGCCGCGATCTGGAAACCTGGATTGGTATGGTAGGCCAGCGCATGGCTGCGACCCATATTGCCGAGGCCGGCAACGACGACGCGGAGGGGTGTTTCAGAGTTCACTTGACCGCTCCGGAGGTGATGCCGCGGATCAGCTGCCGCGAGAAGATGACGTAGAGGATCAGCACCGGCATGATCGCCAGCGACAGGGCTGCCAGGATGGCGTTCCAGTTGGTGACGAACTGGCCGAGGAACAGCTGGGCGCCGAGCGTCACCGTCTTGGTTTCTTCCGACGGCGCCAGGATCAGCGGGAACCACAGATCGTTCCAGATCGGGATCATGGTGAAAACGGCGACGGTCGCCATCGAGGGCCTGACCAGCGGCAGCACCAGCCGGAAGAAGATGGTGTATTCGGACAGACCGTCGATGCGGCCGGCATTCTTTAGATCGTCGGAGACCTGCTTCATGAACTCCGACAGGATGAACACGGCAAGCGGCAGGCCTTGCGCGGTGTAGACCAGGATCAGCGCCGTCAGCGTGTTGACCAGCCCGCTCGCCACCATCAGTTGCAGGATGGCGACGGTGCCCAGCCGGATCGGGATCATGATGCCGAGCGCCAGGTAGAGCCCCATCAGCGAGTTGCCGCGGAAGCGGTATTCCGACAGGGCGAACGCCGCCATGGCGCCGAACAGGAGTACGAAGAACAGCGAGGCGACGGTGACGACGAGGCTGTTCTGGAAATAGTGGATGAAGTCGCCCTGGCCGATGACGGTCGTGTAGCCGATCAAGTCGAAGGTTTTTGGCGTCGGCGGCGTCAGCGGCGCGCCGAAGATGCCGGCGCGGGACTTGAACGAGTTCATGATGACGAGGATCACCGGAAACAGCGCGATCACCGTGTAGGTCAAAAGGATCGCGTGGGCGCCGATGGTGCGGGGCACGGAACGGGTGGCGGTGCTCATCTCTCGGCTCCCTCAGAACTGGTAGCGACGCAGGCGCGTCTGCACGAGGAAGAGATAGACGCAGACGCCGCCGAGGATGATCAGGAACATCATCGTGGCGATCGCCGCGCCCATATTGGGGTCGCCGGTCTGCAGCTGGAAGCCGAAGAAGGCGCGGTAGAGGAAGGTGCCTAAAATGTCGGTCGAATAGTTCGGCCCGGCGAGCGCGCCTTGCGCGGTGTAGATCAGGTCGAAGGCGTTGAAATTGCCGACGAAGGTGAGGATCGAGATGATGCCTATCGACGGCAGGATCAGCGGCAGCTTGATCTTCCAGAACTGCGACAGGCCGGTAATGCCGTCGCATTCAGCGGCCTCGATCACCTCTTCGGGGATCGACAGCAGTGCGGCATAGATCAGCATCATCGGGATGCCGACGAACTGCCACACCGAGATCAGGCTGAGTGCGGTCAGTGCATATTGCTCCTTGCCGAGCCACGGCGTGAACAGGCTTTTCAGGCCGACGATATCCATGAGATGCGGCGCCACGCCCCACAACGGTGACAGGATCAGCTTCCAGGCAAAACCGACGATGACGAAGGACAGGATGGTCGGCACGAAGATCGCCGTGCGGTAGAAAGCCGCGAATCTGAGTTTCGGGCTGGACAGAAGCGCGGCCAGCATGACGCCGATCGGGTTCTGCACGATCATGTGGATGATGAAGAACCAGACATTGTTCCTCAGCGCGTTCCAGAAACCCACCGACCAGTTGGGATCGCCGAACAGCGTGCGGAAGTTTTCCAGCCCGACGAAGACCTGGTGCTGCTCGATGTTGCGGAACAGCGACAGCTGCAGCGTGCCGGCGAGCGGCAGGATCATGATCGCCGTGTAGACGAGCACGGCCGGCGCCAGGAAGATGCCGATGTGCCAGCGGAACGGTCTTTTCGGTCTGATATCTGCGGCCATGAGTTCGGTCCCCGCCGTCTCTCGGTTCCAAAGGGTATCGATCTAGATGATGCCTCGATGCACGGCCCGAACATTCCTGCCCGATGCGGCAAGAACAAAGGCCTGCGACTGATCAGCTAGCCTTCCCCGATGAGAGGGTAAGGCCGGGAGGCAGTGCCGACAATCGCTATCTGAATAAGCGCACTTTGAATGAGGTAGTCCGGAACCGGCCAGGCCTGCGCCCGGCCGGTTCCGTTGCCTGAGTTCTACTTGGCCGGCTTGTACCAGCTGTCGAGACCGGTCTGCAGCTTCTTGGCCGCGGCTTCCGGCGTATCGGTGCCGTTGATGACGTTGGCCGATTCAACCCAGGTCTCGTTCTCGAGGTTGGGCGTGCCGCGCGACAGGATCTGATACGTCGAGCGGATGGTCGACTTGCACTTGCCGCGCCAGGAGACGAATTCCTGCGCCAGCAGGTCTTCCATCTTCACCGGCGAGGAGTTCAGGCTGAAGAAGCCCGGCAGCGCGTTGGCGTAGATGGTGGCGAAGTCGGGCGAGGCGACCCAGGACAGGAAGGTCTTGGCTGCATCGGCGTTCTTCGACGCCGCATTCAGGCCCATGCCGATATCGGTATGGTCTGATATATAGCAGGTGTCGCCGGCCTTCTCGACCGGCGGCGGGAAGGCGCCCATCTTGAACTGCGCCTGGGTGTTGAACAGGCCGATTTCCCATGAGCCGGCCGGGTAGATAGCGGCGCGGCCGAGCGTGAACAGGTTCTGGCTGTCCGGATAGGTCTGCGCCTCGAAGCCGTCGCCGAGATAAGGCTTCCACTTGGCCAGTTCCTCATACGGCGCGACCCAATCCTTGTCGGTGAGCTTTTGCTCGCCCTTGATCAGCGCCGCGCGGCCGTCCTCGCCCTTCCAGTAGTTCGGGCCGATGTTCTGGTAGCCCATGGTCGCGGCTTCCCAGAGATCCTTGGTCCCCATCGCCATCGGGATGTAGGTGCCGTCGGCCTTGATCTTGTCGAGCGCAGCGAAGAACTCGTCGCGGGTCTCCGGCACCTTGATGCCGAGCTTGTCGAAGGCGTCCTTGTTGTAGATGAAGCCGTGGATGACCGAGGCCATCGGCACGCAGAAGCTCGCCTTGCCGTCGTCGGTCTGCCAGGCGGACTTGGCCACCGGTGAGAAGTTCTCCATGCCGGGCAGCGCCGAGAGATCGGCGAGGTTGCCCTTCTTGAACAGCTCGAGCGACTTGTCGAACGGGCGGCAGGTGATCAGGTCGCCCGCCGAGCCGGCGGCGAGCTTGGCGCCGAGCGCTGCGTCATATTCGGTCGGGGCCGACGGCGCGAACACCACCTTGATGCCTGGGTTCTTGGCTTCGAAAGCCGGGATCAGCTTGTCCTTCCAGATGGCAAGGTCGTCGCCGCGCCAACTTTCGATGTTGAGCGTTACGTCTTCGGCATAGGCAACCCCGGCCGAGCCGAGAATGCTGGTGCCCAAAAGCAGTGCCGTCAGTAGTTTCGTTGTCATGCTCAGTCTCCCTGTTGACCTTTTTCAGGTTCGGTTTTGATGAGAACGGAGGCAGCGCGCCCTTTGCTCCCCTCGCAAGCCTGTTTCACCCCGATGAAAATCGGGATGAACCAGGCTCTATTTCTCTGTTCGAGCATGATCTTTTCCGAAAAGCGGCTTCCACTTTTCGGGATCATGCCCCAGCGCGGAAAGGGCCGGCCGCAGCTTCTGGCCGGCCTCTTCCAGTATCTTCTGCGCCGCGTCAGTGCTGTCGGCGCCGGCGGCGAGCAGAATGGCGGTCTTGACCGCGCCGCCGCTCTTCTCGAGCAGGCGGGCCGCTTCGTCCGTGCCGCGCCCGCTGACGGCGGCGACGATGCGCGCCGCGCGGTCGCGCAGCTTGATGTTGTCGGCCATGAGATTGACCATGTAGCCGTCATGCACATGGCCGAGATGGATGGCGGTCAGCGTCGACAGCATGTTGAGCGCGATCTTCTGGGCGGTGCCGGCGCCCATGCGCGTGGAGCCGGCGATCAGTTCCGGCGGCGTTTCGAGCAGGATGGCGGTTTGTGCCTGGCGCAGCAGCGCAGAGTCCCTGTTGTTGGCGATGCCGATGGTGGCAGCGCCGCGGCGGGCAGCCTCCTCGATGGCCCGCACGGCATAGGGCGTCGTGCCGCTGGCGGAAATGGCGATCAGGCAGTCGCCCTTGCCGAGGCCGGCCCCGGCGACCGCTGCCGCAGCCTCCTCGGTATCGTCTTCCGGCCCTCCGGCGAGCGTGCGGAAAGCGTCGTCGCCGCCGGCGATCAGGATAGCGATGCGGTCGCGGTGAATGCCGAAGGTGCCCGGCAGCTCCAGCGCATC
The DNA here is from genome assembly GCF_004023175.1 of Mesorhizobium sp. M7A.F.Ca.MR.362.00.0.0. Taxonomy (NCBI): domain Bacteria; kingdom Pseudomonadati; phylum Pseudomonadota; class Alphaproteobacteria; order Hyphomicrobiales; family Phyllobacteriaceae; genus Mesorhizobium; species Mesorhizobium sp. M7A.F.Ca.MR.362.00.0.0. The sequence goes on along the minus strand of NZ_RZTF01000011.1, from coordinate 42,157 downwards.
GGCCAGCGCCATCAGGCCTGAGCTGCCGGCAGCGGCGTAGGCGAGCTTGCCGCCGCTCTGCAGCCTGACGGCAATGATCTCGGCAGCCCTGGCGATGGATGGAATGGCATGGCGCACGACCTTGGCGGCTTCGATCTGCGCATCGGCCAAATAGGAAAGGACGGTGTCCGGGGCCTGGATATCCAGCCCCTCGGCATTTTTGTGAAGCGCTTCGGTGCGCGTTTCGGCCATCCCGGTTCCTCCAATACCAGAACAATACCAAAAAAATACCACTTGTCCACACGCATTAACGAATTCGTCGGTCGGAAATCGTTGAGTCGACAAAATACGTAGATTTCTCAATAAAGTACGGCTTAACCTTTTTGAAACGGAAATTAACCCTTGGCTATTGGTATTTTATTGGTATTATCCGCCCGGAGGAGAAATC
>NZ_RZTF01000011.1:14194-41720 GCF_004023175.1 Mesorhizobium sp. M7A.F.Ca.MR.362.00.0.0 | reverse complement strand
GAATCGATGGCGGCGGCACCAGCTGCAGGGCCGCCCTGGCAACGGCGGACGGCACGGTGATCGGCCGCGCCAAAAGCGGCGCCGCCAACATCCGCACCGACCTGACCGGCGCCCGCTCGAACATCGTCGAGGCCGCGCGGCAGGCGTTTCTCGCCGCCGGGCAGGATGCGGAACTGATCCCGCGGACGCCGGCCATTCTCGGGCTGGCCGGCGCCAATGTCGGCACCTATCGGCAGCAGCTCGAAGCGATCCTGCCGTTCAGCATCAGCCGCGTCGAGACCGACGCCGAGATCGCGCTGGAGGGCGCTGTCGGCTCGGGTGACGGCGCCATGGCGATCCTCGGCACCGGCACCGCCTATATGGCGCGCAGACAAGGCAAATCGCGCGCCATCGGCGGCTGGGGTTTCCAGGTCGGCGACCAGGGCAGCGGCGCCCGTATCGGCCGCGACCTGCTCGAACAGACACTGCTTGCCTATGACGGCGTTCGCGCCGGTTCGCCGCTGACGCACAGCATGCTGGCCGTCTTCCGCAACAACCCGGAAGACGTCGTCGAATTCACCACCAATGCCAAGCCGGGCGATTTCGGCGGCTTCGCACCCAAGGTGTTCGAGCATGCCGAGAAGGGCGACAGCGTCGCCAACTGGATCCTCGACAGGGTGGTCGCCGATGTCGAAGCCTCGCTCGGCGCGCTCGACCTTGCTGACGACGCGCCGCTGTGCCTGCTCGGCGGGCTGGCGCCGCTCTACGCGCCGCGCCTGTCTGCCCGCTACCGGGCGCTGCTGAAGCCGCCGCTCGACGACGCACTGGGCGGCGCGGTGCAGATGGCGGTTCGCCTTTTCGCCGGACACGCGGAGGCAACTCGATGAGCGAGGCCGCCGACCAGATCTTCGCCACGTTGAAACATCAAGCGCAAAGCGGCGCGCCGCTTTATCTGCAGCTTCGCAAGAGCATCGAGGACGCGGTCAATCGCGGCCTGATCGGGCCGGGCGACGCGCTGCCTTCCGAGCGCGACATCGCCACCAAGGCCGATATTTCGCGGGTCACCGTGCGCAAGGCGGTGCAGGATCTCGTCAAGGGCGGCATCCTGGTGCAGCGCCACGGCTCCGGCACTTTCGTGGCGCCGCGCATGGAGCGTGTCGAACAGTCGCTGTCGCGGCTGACCTCGTTCACCGAGGACATGGCGCGGCGCGGCATGGCGGTGCGTTCGGCATGGCTCGACCGCGGCCTCTACGCACCATCGCCCGACGAGATGATGGTGCTCGGCCTGTCCTCGAGCGAACTGGTGGCGCGGGTGGCGCGCCTGCGCATCGCCAACGACACGCCGCTGGCGATCGAACGCGCCTCGCTGTCGGCCAGCGTGTTGCCCGATCCGGCCGATATAGGTTCCTCGCTCTACGCAGCGCTGGAATTGACCGGCAACCGGCCAGTGCGCGCCGTGCAGCGCATTTCCGCCGCCAATCTCGGCGACAGCGACGCGCGCCTGCTCGAAGTGCCGCCAGGTATTGCCGGCCTGCACATCGAACGCATTTCCTATCTGGCGAGCGGCAAGGTGATCGAATTCACCCGCTCCATCTACCGGGGCGACGCCTATGATTTCGTCGCCGAACTGCGGCTGACCGGGCCGAGCGAAGAGGGCCGACCATGAGCACGACAGAGCCGACCATGTCGGCAGAAATGACCCATATGCGGCGCGAGATCGAGGAGGTCCCGCAAGCGGTCGCCCGCCTGCTCGACGGCTCCGGCGCGGTGCTGACCGAGGCCGGGCGCGGCATCAGGGAACGCGACCCGCAGTTCGTCGTCACCGTGGCGCGCGGCTCGTCCGACCATGCCGCCACCTTCATGAAATACGCCGTCGAGCTGACCGCGGGCCTGGCCGTGGCGTCTGTCGGACCGTCGATCGCCTCGATCTATGGCCGCAAGCTCAGGCTCGCCGGCTCGGCCTGCCTGACGATCTCGCAGTCGGGCAAAAGCCCCGATATCGTCGCCATGGCCGAAACCGCGCGGGCGGGGGGCGCGCTGACCGTCGCCATCACCAACACCGCCGATTCGCCGCTGGCGCGTGCTTCGGACTATGCGATAGATATCCTGGCCGGCCCCGAGCGCAGCGTCGCGGCCACCAAGACCTTCATCAATTCGGCCGTCGCCGGCCTCGCTCTGATGGCGCATGCCACCGGCGACGATGCGCTGTTGGCCGCACTTGCCCGCCTGCCGGAGCATTTCGGCAAGGCGATCGCCTGCGACTGGATGAGCGTGCTCTCTGAGACGATCGAGAAGCAGAAGTCGCTGTTCATCCTCGGCCGCGGACCGTCGGCGGCGATGGCCAATGAAGCGGCGCTGAAATTCAAGGAGACCTGCGGCATGCATGCCGAGGCCTACAGCGCCGCCGAAGTCATGCACGGCCCGCTGGCGCTGATCGGCCCCGACTTTCCGGTGCTGGCGCTGGCCGCGCGCGACGCCTCCGAACCGTCTATCGCCGAGGCCGCCGACAGCCTGGCGGCCAAGGGCGCGCCGGTGTTCGTCACCTCCGCGCTTGCCAAACGCGCCGTGCGCCTGCCGCATGTCGCCACCGGGCACCCGCTGACCGATCCGCTGACGCTGATCGTCTCCTTCTACATGTTCGTCGAGGCCTTTGCCCGCCATCGCGGTCTCGATCCGGACACGCCGCGCAATCTTCGCAAGGTGACGGAGACAGTATGAGCGATCGCTTTGCCCTGACTGGCGCCCGGATTTTCGACGGCGACGACTGGCATGAAGGCCACGCACTTGTCGTGCGCGACGGTCTTGTCGAGGCCATTCTGCCCACTGGTGCCATCCCCTCGGATATCCGCGTCGTCGACACCGGTGGCGGCCTTCTGGCGCCGGGGTTCGTCGACCTGCAGGTCAACGGCGGCGGCGGCGTCATGCTCAACGACCACCCCGATGTCGCTTCAATCGAGACCATCTGCCGCGCGCACGCGCCCTTCGGCACGACGGCGCTGCTGCCGACGCTGATCACCGACACGCCTGCAATCACCGCCGCCGCTGTCGCCGCCGGCGAGGCAGCGGCGCGCCAGAAGGTGCCTGGGTTTCTCGGACTGCATCTCGAAGGCCCGCATCTGTCGGTCGCCCGCAAGGGCGCGCATGATCCGGCGCTGATCCGGCCGATGACGGATGCCGATCAGGCGATGCTGATCGCCGCGCGGCAAAAACTACCGGTGCTGCTCACCACCATTGCCCCTGAATCCGTCGAGCCGGCGCGCGTCGCGGCACTCGCCAGGGCCGGCATCATCGTCAGCCTTGGCCACTCCGATACCGGCTATGCCACCGCCAGCGCCTTTGCCGCGGCCGGCGCCTCAATGGTCACCCATCTGTTCAATGCGATGAGCCAGATCGGCAATCGCGAGCCCGGATTGGTCGGCGCCGCCATCGACATTGGCACCTTGTCGGCCGGCCTCATCGCCGACGGCATCCATGTCGATCCGGCCACCATCAAGATCGCGCTGCGCGCCAAGCAGGGGCCGGCCAGGATCGTGCTGGTCACCGACGCCATGGCGACAATCGGCACCGACATGACGTCGTTCACGCTCAACGGCCGCACCATCTATCGAAGGGACGGCAGCCTGAGGCTCGCCGACGGAACGCTGGCGGGCGCCGATCTCGATATGATCTCGGCCGTTCGTTTCATCCACCGCGTCGTCGGGGTCGAGCTTTCCGAAGCTTTGCGCATGGCCTCACTCTATCCGGCGCAAGCAATCGGTCAGTCGCACCGGCTTGGCCGATTCGCCAACGGCACGGCTGCGGATATTGTCGCGCTGTCGGACGATCTCGACACGAAGGGCGTCTGGATCGGCGGCGAAAAGGTTTTTGCGGCCGGCTCCGACACTGTGCGTTGATATCAGGTCAAGTCGGCTGACGTCATGAAACCTTTTGATTTTGAGGTCGTTGTCGGAGCGTATGTCCGAGGCGAAACCCAAATTGAAACAGGCCGACGGCATCAAACCGCGCGGTGCCTTGAAGCCGCGACCGAAAGCGCCGCGTGACCAAAGGCCACGCCACGAGCAGCCGCGCGAAAAAAAGCTGTCGAGTGCCGAGGCTGCCCCGGAGGTCGACGGCCAGCCGGGGCCACCACCGGATGCTGTCGAGCCCGATCCGCAACTGACGCCCGAAGGGGCCGAGCAGGAGCGCAAGAAATATCTGCTGCGGCGTTTCTGGATCAGCGCGCGCGGTTACTGGAGCCGGCGCGGCGACCGGCTCGCCTGGCCATTGACGATCGGGGTGCTGCTGCTGATCTGCATCAATATCGGCTTCCAGTATGGCATCAATGTCTGGAACCGTTCGATGTTCGATGCCCTCGAGCAGCGCAACGCCCGCAGCGTCTATTTCCTCAGCGCCGTCTTCGTGCCGCTGGTAATCTGCAGCGGCAGCCTTGTCGTCGCGCAGGTCTACCTGCGCATGACGGTCCAGCGCCGCTGGCGTTCCTGGCTGACCACCGCGGTCATCGCGCGCTGGCTGGCAGGCGGCCGCTACTACCAACTGAATCTCGTCGGCGGCGACCACCAGAACCCCGAGGCCCGCATGACCGAGGATCTGCGCATCGCCACCGAGTCGCCGGTCGATTTCATCGCCGGCGTCCTCAACGCGTTCCTGTCTGCCTCGACCTTCATCGTCGTGCTGTGGACCATCGGCGGCGCGCTCACTTTGCCGATCGGCGGCGAGAGCATCACCATCCCCGGCTTCCTGGTCATCACCGCGATGATCTATGCCGCCATCACCTCGACCGCGATGGTGGTCATCGGCCGCAATTTCGTCCAGCTCTCCGAGCGGAAGAACCAGGCGGAGGCCGAACTGCGCTACACGCTGACGCGCGTGCGCGAAAACGGCGAGAGCATCGCCTTGCTGGGCGGCGAGGAAGAGGAGCGCAGCGGCATCGACAGGAATTTCGGCCATGTGCTGAGGCAATGGGCGCTGCTGACGGGCCAGCACATGCGCACGGCGGCGGTGTCGCAGGGATCGAGCCTGTTTGCGCCGGTCGTGCCGATCCTGCTGTGCGCGCCAAAATTCCTCGAAGGCTCAATGACGCTTGGCGAGGTGATGCAGGCAGCGTCCGCCTTTGGCATCGTGCAAGGCGCGTTCGGGTGGCTGGTCGACAACTACCCGCGTCTTGCCGACTGGAACGCCTCCGCGCGGCGCGTAGCTTCGCTGATGATGTCGCTCGACGGGCTCGAGCGTGCGGAGCAGAGCGATGCGCTTGGACGCATCCAGCACGGCGAAACCGACGACGGTGCCATGCTCAGCCTCGACGATCTCTCCGTGACGCTCGACGACGGCACCGCCGTGGTCAAGGAGACCGAGGTTGCGATCGAACCCGGTGAGCGGGTGCTGGTGGCCGGCGAATCCGGCTCGGGCAAGTCGACGCTGGTGCGGGCCGTCGCGGGCCTGTGGCCGTGGGGCGGCGGCAGCGTCAATTTCCACGCCGACAGGCGACTGTTCATGCTGCCGCAACGCCCCTACATCCCTTCGGGCACGCTTCGCCGCGCGGTCGCCTATCCCGCGGCGGCGGACAAGTGGACGATCAAACAGATCAAGGCCGCCCTCGACAAGGTCGGCCTCGCCTACCTTGTCGAAAGGATCAAGGAAGAAGCGCCATGGGACCAGACGCTGTCGGGCGGCGAAAAGCAGCGTCTCGCCTTCGCGCGCCTGCTGCTGCACCGCCCCGATATCGTCGTGCTGGATGAAGCAACCTCGGCGCTCGACGAGAAGAGCCAGGACACCATGATGGCGACGGTGATCCGCGAATTGCCTGATGTCACCATCATCAGCGTGGCGCACCGGGCCGAGCTGGAAGCCTTCCACAGCCGCAAGATCACCCTGGAACGGCGCGAGGGCGGCGCCAAGCTTGTCAGCGACATCAGCCTCGCCCCACGCAAGCGCAACCTGCTGAAGCGTGCCTTGTGGGGTTCCGGCAGCCGGGCCGAAAGGCCGCGCAAGGAGTAAGGCGCCCCTGCCCCAGGCACCGCGCAACTATGGTGCGTATATGTCCTTGTAGGTATCGCGCAGCACGTTTTTCTGTACTTTGCCCATGGTGTTTCGCGGCAGTTCATCGACGAAGATCACCCGCTTCGGGTGCTTGTATTTCGCCACCCGCCCGGCGATGGCGCCGAGAATTTCGGCACCGGTGATCCGCGATGACGGCGCACGCACGACGACAGCGGTGACACCTTCGCCGAAATCCGCATGGACAACGCCGATGACGGCGCTTTCGCTAACCCCGTCGAGCGCGTCGATCTCGCTTTCGAGTTCCTTCGGATAGATGTTGTAGCCACCCGATATGATCAGGTCCTTGCCGCGGCCGACAATGTGGACGTAGCCGTCGGCGTCGATCATACCGAGATCGCCGGTGATGAAAAAACCGTCGGCTCGGAATTCCGCCTTGGTCTTCTCCGGCATGCGCCAATAGCCGCCGAAGACGTTTGGGCCCTTCACCTCGATCATGCCGACCTCGCCCTGCGCAAGCGCTGCGCCGCTGTCTGGATCGGCGATGCGAAGCGTGACGCCGGGCAAAGGGAAACCGACGGTACCGGCGCGCCGCTCGCCCTCATAGGGGTTCGAGGTGTTCATGTTGGTCTCGGTCATGCCGTAGCGTTCGAGGATCGCGTGGCCGGTGCGCTCGCGCCAGGAGTTGTGCGTCTCGGCCAGCAGCGGCGCCGACCCGGAAATGAACACACGGATGTTTTTTGCCGCCTCATGGTCCAGCCCATCCTGCTGCAGCAGGCGCACGTAGAAGGTCGGCACGCCCATCAGGGCCGTGGCACGCGGCAGCAGCGAGACGATGCGGGCCGGATCGAACTTCTGCTCGAACAGCATCGAGGCGCCGGCCATCAGGACGACATTGGTGGCGACGAACAGGCCGTGCGTGTGGAAGATCGGCAATGCGTGGATCAGCACGTCGTCTCCAGTGAAACGCCAGTGCTCGACCAGCACGCGCGCGTTCGAAGCAAGATTCTCGTGGCCGAGCATGGCGCCTTTCGACCGGCCGGTGGTTCCCGACGTGTAGAGGATCGCCGCGAGGTCATCCGGCCCACGCGCCACGTCATGAAAATCCGTCGGCAGTCGCGAGGCCTGGTCGGTCAGCGATCCCCGGCCGTCGCGGCCGAGCGTGACGGTGACGGCGCCGGTCTTTTCCGCCAGCGCGCCGATGTCGGCCGCTCTTGCCGGATCGCAGACGACCAGGCGTGGTTCTGCGTCGCCGAAGAAATACTCCAGCTCAGCCAGCGTGTAGGCGGTGTTGAGCGGCAGGAAGACGGCGCCGGCTCGCAGGCAGGCGAGATAGAGCATGACCGCTTCCGGGCTCTTCTCGACCTGCACGGCAACGCGGTCACCGGGTTCGACATCGAGTTGCAGGAGCGCATGCGCAAGCTGCGCCGAGCGGGCCAGCATATCGCCATAGGTGAGCGAGCGGCCATCATCGGTTTCCATCAGCAAGCGCGCTGGCGCCGGCATCCGGGACCGGAACGCATCGAACAGATGATTGCTCATGAAGACTTCCCTGGGTGCGGCGGCGCTGAGCATGCGCCTGTCGCGGCATGCCTCGGCGGCGAGAGTTCGCGGTTCTTGGCCGCGCCGTCAAGCCCGCCGACAGCGGTTCACGCCAGCCGCGCTCGACGCGGATTGCTAGCAAGAAACGAGCGCAAGAGCCCGCCGGGAATCGGCTGTTATCGCCGAGCGCGTTTGCCGGCGAGCTCCTTCGTTTCGTCGTCCTGCTCGAAGCGCTTCATGCACATGGCGGCAGTCAACTGGTAATGGTTGAGCAGTGCCTCGACGGCACCGTCGGCATTGCCGTCCAGGGCACATTCGGCGATCAGGCGATGCTCGCCGAAATCGTCGCGCTGGACGCCCTCGCCATCATTGGCCATTTGCCGGTAGCGATAGGCGTGATCGGAGAGCTGGTCGCAAAACCCCACCAGCCATTGCGACCGGCAGGCCGAAATCAACACCCTGTGGAAGATACGATGCAGCCTCTCCCAATCGGGATTGAGCGAAAAGAGATCCTGCGGAGACAGGCGTGACGCGCGTCCCAGGCGATGCAGCGCCAGCACGAGCTGTTCTTCCCATTCGGCGGTGCGGTGGGCGATGGATTCGCGAAGCGCCCGCTCCTCGAGCCAGCAGCGGGTGCGCGTCAGCTCCTCGAGTTCCGACGCACTGACCGGCATGATGAAGAAGCCGCGCTGATCGTGCCGGCCGAGAAGTCCTTCCGAGGCGAGGCGATTGAGAGCTTCGCGGACAGGCGAGGCGCCGGCTCCATATTTGGAGACCACCCATTCGACCCGCAGCTTGCTCTCGGCCTCAAGAACACCACCGAGAAGATCATCCCGCAATTGCTGATAGACCGTACTGGCAAGCGTACTCTTCGGTCCCGCAGCGTCGTCGTTCAGATTGGCAGCTCCGTATGTCATAGCGACTCCTTGTCCCCAAGACTTGTCCTGGGCGATTCGAGTCCGAAAGCATTCGCCTTCTCGTACTTGTACCATACAGTGCGGGCATTCGCCTGCTCAAGCACAAGATCACGTTATTGTACTTTAGCACGAAGGAATATGCGGCATCTGGAGCTCAATGCTGTAATTCCGCTCATTTTCACAACCTGCGGGAACTTAACATGTTTTGTATGCACGCAGGAGAATCTGTTCTTTCTGTTCTTTTGTATGCGCGCGGGATCAACTGTCTGCTGTGGGGACCCTTGAGGCCGAATCAGGCAGCCGCTCCAGATCCGATACCGTTGCGCATCAGACCATCACAAGCCTCGGCCGGTACCAGAACCTTGGCCGGCATGCCGGGCTGAACGCGGGAAAAGCGCTGGTTAGCCGGCTGCGTGGTCGGCTGCCGTCCTGATCGCCTGGATGTTCTGACGGTAAGCCTCGACGCTGCCGCCTTTGAAGATGGCGGCGCCCGCCACCAGCACGTCGGCGCCGGCGGCGGTGACCAGCGGCGCGGTTTCGGCTGAAACACCGCCGTCGATCTCGATGCGGATCGGCCGGCCGCCGATGAGGGCCTTGACCCGCTTCACCTTGTCGACGATCGCCGGGATGAAGGCCTGGCCGCCGAAGCCCGGATTGACGGTCATGATCAGGATCAGGTCGAGCCGGTCGAGCACATATTCGACCACGCTTTCCGGCGTCGCCGGATTGAGCGACACACCGGCCTTCTTGCCGAGATTCCTGATGGTCTGCAGCGAGCGGTCAAGATGCGGGCCGGCTTCGGCATGGACGGTCAAACCATCGCAGCCGGCCTCGGCGAAAGCGGCCAGATAGGGGTCGGCCGGGGCAATCATCAGATGGCAGTCGAAGAAGGCCTCGGTGCGGTTGCGGATCGCCTTGATCACCGGCGGGCCAAAGGTGATGTTGGGCACGAAATGCCCGTCCATCACATCGAGATGGATCCAGTCGGCGCCGGCCGCCGCCACCGCTTCGACCTCATCGCCGAGTTTGGAAAAATCCGACGCCAGCACCGACGGTGCAATCAGGGTCTTTCTGCTCATGGATGCGGCCTTTCCGAGTGCCCTTCACGTTCGGCCACTCTATCGACTGCCTAATGCGCTCCAGCCGACTTGTCGAGGGCACGGGCGCGGCGGCTGCACGGCCGGAGGTGGCGTTGCGGCGTCCGCGATCCTGTCGCAGCCAATTTCCGCTTGCCTCGGAGCCATAAGAAAACCCGCCGGATTGCTCCGGCGGGTTTCTGGTCTGGCGTCGAGCAGATCGTTATTGCTGCTGGAGTTTCAGGATTCTGTCTGGAACCGGATCCTGCTGCTGTTCGACCTGCGGCCTGCGCCGTGGCAGTACCTGCTGCAGCAGCAGGCCGGGGTTGAGCTCCAGCGACGGTTGCCCGCGGAGCGGCCGGCAGTTCGGATAGCGTCCGATCGTACCTTCCGGGCAGCGCCGCCTGATGATCGGCTGGCACTGGCCGTTGATCATCTGCGAGCCCGGTGCGCATTCCACCTCTTGCCTGGGCTTGCGGCATGCGCCGTTGATCACCTGCGTCCCACGCGGACAGACACACTCGCCACGCTTGTTGTGGACCTGGCCGCGTATGTCGCATTGCTCCTGCGTCGGCTGCTTGCGCCGGCAGGCATTGCCCCGCACCTCGGTACCCCTCGGGCAGACACAATTGCCCTTTGCGTCATGGACCTGGCCACGGATCGTGCATTGCTCAGGCTTCGGCCGAATCGGGCGGCAGGCTCCGTTTCTGACCTCGGTACCCCTTGGGCAGACACAATCGCCGTCGGCGTCGTGAACCTGACCACGGATCGTGCACTGCTCGGGCTTTGGCCGCATCGGACGGCAGGCGCCATTGCGCACCTCGGTCCCTCTGGGGCAGACACAATCGCCATCGGCATCGTGGACCTGGCCACGGATGGTGCACTGCTCAGGCTTTGGCTGGATCGGGCGGCAGGCATTGCCCCGGATCTCGGTTCCCCTGGGGCAGACACAATCGCCATCGGCATTGTGGACCTGGCCACGGACGGTGCACTGCTCGGGCTTGTCGGTCCTGACACATCTGCCGTTCTCAAGCCCGGTTCCGCGTGGGCAGACGCAACGTCCGTCCTCGGTGCGGATCTGGCCTTCGAGCAGCACACAGCGCTTCGGCTGTTCCGGCTTCGGCACGATACCGCCGCCCGGCGAGCACTGGCCGTTGCGGTAGGTGGTGCCTTCCGGGCAGACGCAGCGGCCGGCATCGTTCATGACGAAGCCTTGCGAGCATTCCTTCTTCGTCTCCTGGCTGATGGTGAAGGGATGGCAGGCATAGGCCTTGCCGCGATCGCCCTGCACATTGGCCTGATCGCCGCCAAGCACGTCGCCACCGCCTTGCACCCGTGTGTCGGGAGAGAGCACGCCGACGCAGTTCTGGCCGCTGACATTGCCCTGCAGATTGGCCAGACGACCGTCGTCGGGAATGACCACGGTGACATGATGCACCCGGCTTTCGCCGGCGCCGAGCGACAAATTGGCAATGCAGGACGCAGGCAAGGTTGCCGGTGCCGGCGAGCAGCCGAAGGGCGGATCGATCGACGTGATCTCAACGCCTTCCAGCCTGCCGAGACCCTCCACGCCGATCGCATCGCCAATGCGGACCGGCCCGGAGAAGGCGGTCGCTCCGTCATTGGTGGCGGTGATCTCGAACGAGCAGGGTTGGCCGAGCCTGCATTCGCGGTCGCCGGTCTTTTCGACACGGATGGTCGAGGCGCCGCCGCCCTTGGCGCAGGCCTGGCCAAAGGGATAGACGACGTCGTCGCCCGGTGCCGGCCCATAGGAGCCGCGCGCGCAGTTTTCGAACGCGCCATTGGCCGAAACCGTCACGTCGAAGTGGCGACTGGTTCCAGGTGTCATGACGGCACCGGGAATCTGGCACGACAGCGCGTTGGCCGGAACCGGTCCGCACGCCCATTCCGCGCCGTCAGGGGTGACGGTCTGGATCTGGACAGGCGCGCCGCCGGCCACCAGCGTGGCGGCATCGTTGACCCGCACCGGACCGGTGGGGGCAGCGGTGCCAAGGCTGATGACGGTGATGCGGCAAGAGATCAGCGCGGCACCGGCGAGCGAGCCGTTGCAGACCTTGGTGATGCGCAGGGTCGGCTTGCCGCCATTGGGATGGCGGAAGCGTTCCTTGGCGCAGGCCTTGTTGTTGGTGAGGTCGTTTTCGCCGGGGATGGGCTTCACCGTCGCGCAATTCTCGACAATGTCCGACTGATAGCCGGCCGGCATGACCGCCTTGACGACGATCGGCGTCGAGCCGCCCGGAGGCAGCGAGATCCCCGCATGGTCGCAGCGGAACAGGCCGGGACCTGTCGGTACGCAGGTCCATGGCGGGCTTGGGCCGAAGGTCGAGGAGGCCGGCGCGCCGGCCGGGTAGCTGTCGATCACCGTCAGCGGCCCGTTATAAGTCGATGTGCCGTTGTTGATGATGTCGATCACGAAGTGGCAGATGCCGTCGGCCGTGCAGACCGGGACGCGGGCACGCTTCTTCAGGATCAGGTCGACCTTCTTCTCGACCGGCGGCCGGCAGTCGCGGTCACGATCGCCACGCCGGCAGATCGGGATCGAGGCGCAGCCGCGATCGTTCGACTGGCTGCCGAACAGCGGCTTGCCACTGGCGCCGTAATTATAGGTGGCGCAGTTACGCAAGACGCTGCCTTGCCAGCCTCCGGCCGGCTTGAAGCCGAGCTTGAGGTTGACGGAGGCCCCCGGATTGAGCGTGGTCACCGGGTAGGTGCAAATCATCGGGGTGGCGCCGGGTACGCAGACCCAGGGCGGATTGGGTCCTGAATCGAGCGTCGATCCGGCCGGCAGCGCCACCTCGTCGAGCACGATCTTGCCGTGGTAGGCACCGGTGCCGACATTGGTGACCCTGATGGTGAAGTCGCAGCCGCCACCCATCGTGCAACGCGTCACGTCGGCGCGTTTCTCGACCTTGAGGTCCGGCTCCTTGTCCTTGGGCGGGCACCTCTGGTCACGCGGGATGACGATGTCGATCGTCTGCGTGCAGCAAAGGCCCCAGCCTTCCTTCGGACCGGCATAGGTTTCGATGCCGGTGACGATGAGGTGGATGACGTCGCCGGGCGATGCGCCGACGATCTTCCAGTTGAGCACACCGCCGCCCGCCGGCACCAACTGGGTGTCGGGGATGATGGTGACGCCTGATGTGGTCGTCGACACCTGCACCCACTTGCCGCCCATCTCCGGGCCGACCGGCATGTGGTAGATGAAAGCGCCGCCGCCGGGCACGCAGTCCACCGTGCCGCGTTCCACCTTGAAGCATTCCCGGTCGGGAGGCGGTGGCCGCTTATCACAGTTGGTGAGGTCGATCTTGATCGAGGTCTTGGCCCCGGACTTGTAGTCGCCATCGTCGGGCTTGCCCGGATCCTGCGACGGGATAATGGTCCCGGGGCCGGCTCCGTTGCTGACCTTGATCACACCCTGGTTGTCGATCACGGTCGGCGAAGGAAACGCCGCATGGTCGATCTTGGCCGTGATCTGGAAGTTGATGACGCGTTCATTGGCGGCACCGGCGCCGTCGAGATCAGCGGCGGAGAGCCGGAAATCGGACACCGTTGCCGTGTCGTTCGGACCGGCCGAGGTGCTGATCGAAACGCCGGGCAATGGTCCGCCCGAAGCGTCCGTGCCGTCGCCCGACACATTCGCGCTGACGATCGAAAGGCCGTGTGGAAGCTGGTCCTTGAACTCGATCTTGAGCGTTTTCAGCAAGGCTGTCAGGTCGGCGAAGGCTTGCGCATCGCCGCGCAGGCCAAAGCTCAGGGAGTAGACGACATAGTCGCAGCTCCGCTGGGTGCCTTTCTTGGTGAAGAAGGGCACCGCCCGCTCCGGCCTCGGATTGACGATCTTCGAATTGTCGAGATCGAGCCTCAGTTCCGGGGTGATCGGGGCGGCGTCTTCCGCGTGGCTTGCCACAGGGGTGAACATGGCGACCGCGATACCGGCCGCCATCAGCCAGCGCGCGCCGCGCCTGGCGTATGACAGGGGTTTCATGATCGTCTCCATGACTGTGGATTGCGAGCTCGTCGTGAGCGGGGAGAGTGCGAGATTTTTCATCTTCCCCTCCTCAACGTTCGCAGCTGACGGCTGGGGTTCGGAGCGGCAAGATCATCTTGCAGCAAGGGTAGTAGCCACCCTTGTCCTTGTCGGACTTCCTGTAGAAGCAAAGTCCAACATCCACTCTGTCGCCCGGATAGTGGCCGGTGATGTCGACCGTGTAAGGCTTGCCGGGCGCATGCGACTGGGATGATGTCACCCCGACGCCTGGCGTCCTGGACTTTGTCTCATTGGAAGGTTGGGCCTTGATCGAATCGCCGCCGAAGCCGGCATGGTCATGGAGATAGAGATCGGCCTGGAGGCCGCGAGGCGTACAGTAATACCTGATATCCTCGACATCGATGCACGGAGGCAGGTTGCCGGGTGGTGGGAAATCCGGCGGGTAGAAGGGGGGCAGGTAGCCGCCCGGGATTTCCTCGTAATAGCCGGCGCGGCCCTCGCAAGGATGCCAGACGGCAACGTCGCCGACATGGCCCTCGACCTCCGGATCTTCGAAATAACCGTCGAAGTCGACGAACCAGGAGCCGAAGGGCGGCACGTTGGCCGGCTTGACCAGCTCTTTCGGCGTGATCTGGACGCCATGCACGGCCAGCGGCCCGCCGGCGGCGAGCCGTTCGGCGAGTGAAGGATTGTCGCGCAGCTTGTCGCCTGACTTGACCAGCGTCTGCGTGCAGACCGATGTGTCGAGATTGCCGTCGGAATCATAACCATATTGCAGGTCGAGACCGCCGGCGGCCTGCCGGTTGCCCTGCGGGAAACCGACCGCATATTCCTGCGGCACTTCGACCCAGACCGATTCCGTCTCCGGATCGTCCGGGTTCTCTCGGAAGTAGCGGATGACCTCGCCTTTGCCGGAATCGGCGAATTGGCTGTAATCGTAGCGGTTCTCGACTGGGCCGCGCTGGGCCAGGTACATGAAGCCGCTATTGTCGAAGGCGATGTCGGTGACGGCGTAGTCCTTGTCGGCCTTGACCGTCAGTTCCCAGCGCGGGTCGCCGACAAAACTGCCGTCGCGGGCGATGCCCACCGACCAGATTTCCGACTTTTCGCCGACCGAGTAGTAGAGCCGGCCGCCATGGTAGGAGACGCCCCAGACGCGGCGCTCGTCCTGCGTGTAGCCCCAGCTGTCGGGGTCTTCGCTGTCGAAGGTCGCTCCCTTTATGTCCATCACCGAACCGTCGTCGGCGACTGGAGCAAGCCCATGCGCGGGACGGCCGGCAACGCCGTGATCGAAGCTGTCGATCAGCCTGCCTTCGGCATCGATGCGATGGATCAGGCCGGTATCGAGATCGGACGCGAAGAACTCGCGGTGAGTGGCGTCGAAAGTGAGATTGCCGATGCCGGGACCGCTGTTGGTGTCGATGTCGGCGAATTTGGAGACCTGGCCGGTGATGCCGTCGATCTTCCAGACGGTGCCCGGCCCGCCGCCGTTTTCGGTGCCGAACTGGCCATCCATGAAGATGGCGCCGGCAGCGCCGCGGCGCTGCCGCTCGGGGCGGCCGTCATCGTCGGCGTCCGGGGTGACGATACGGATGCCGTGCAGCGAGGTGGCGCCGGCATAGAGATTGGGAATGCCCGTCGGAACGCCGTCGCGCACGCCGTCATCGTAGGTGACGCCGAACACCTGGCCGACCTGCTCCGCCGTCACCTCGAAGGGCGGTGGCGTGTTGACGAGCTGGCCGGTGGCTGGTCCGCCCAGTTGCGAGACGTCGAAGACGCGCAAGGTGGCGCGCGTGGTGTCGATGAAGGTTTCGTCGACCGGATCGACGCCGGGCGGCAGTCCCTCTTTTTCGGAATCAGGGGGGTCGAAATTGGGAATGATGGTGCCGGAAAATCCGGTCACCGCCATCGAACCGGGATAAATGATCCGGGTTTCCTGCGCCTGCGCGGCGCCCAGCCACAGGCCGAGTGCCAGCAACCCGCCTGGATGCGCAGCGCGGCGCAAGCCGCCAGCAAGAGACGACACGAACGAGCCGCGGATGCGAGACATGACACTACCCCCCGTAGTCGACGGGAGAACGTCGGGTCTGGCCGCGCAAATCAGGGCAAGGCGCGGCGGTCCGGCTCGTTCTTCCCTGATCGAATTGTCTGCTTTCCTCAAGATGACGATACGCCTGCTCTTACGCAGGGTCAACGGAATCAACAGAAAGCCCAGCGCATCGACCTCGTCCCGAAGGCGGTGGTCGCGCCGAGCTCCTGTTGTTCCCGGAGACCTGGGAGTCTCTGGGTTATTGGTCATGGGGGCTTCCTTTCCGGGCCGCACCATGCGGCACCTGGAGATCAGTCGCAGGCGGAGGTGGAAAGGTTCATGGAAGCCTTGCGCAGAATGCTTGCGCGCGATGCCGCCTGTTCTTATATACGCGCCAAGCCGTTCGGCGCCGGAATGCCGGTTGCCGGAACGGGATTTCTTGTGAACAGGGGCTTTCGTCGGAACGCCTGTACGGGTCCTGATAGCCTGCTTAGCGGAGAGACTAGAAAAATGGCAAAAGTAATCGGTATCGATCTCGGCACCACCAACTCGTGTATCGCCATCATGGATGGCAAGGAGCCCAAGGTGATCGAGAATGCGGAAGGCGCGCGCACGACGCCTTCCATCGTCGCCATTTCGGGCGACGACGAACGTCTGGTCGGCCAGCCGGCCAAGCGCCAGGCGGTCACCAATCCTGAAAACACCATCTTCGCGGTCAAGCGCCTGATCGGCCGCCGCTATGACGATCCGGTGACGGAGAAGGACAAGAAGCTTGTCCCCTACAAGATCGTTAAGGGCGACAATGGCGATGCCTGGGTCGAAGCCGGCGGCAGGAAGCAGTCGCCCTCGCAGATCTCGGCCATGATCCTGCAGAAGATGAAGGAGACGGCGGAAGCCTATCTCGGCGAGAAGGTCGAGAAGGCGGTCATCACCGTTCCAGCCTATTTCAACGACGCCCAGCGCCAGGCGACCAAGGACGCCGGCAAGATCGCCGGCCTTGAAGTGCTGCGCATCATCAACGAGCCGACCGCGGCAGCGCTTGCCTATGGCCTCGACAAGAAGGAAGGCAAGACCATTGCCGTCTATGACCTTGGCGGCGGCACGTTCGACATTTCGGTGCTCGAAATCGGCGACGGCGTGTTCGAGGTCAAGTCGACCAATGGCGACACCTTCCTCGGCGGCGAGGATTTCGACATGCGCCTGGTCGAATATCTGGCGGCCGAGTTCAAGAAGGAACAGGGCATCGACCTGAAGAACGACAAGCTTGCCCTGCAGCGCCTCAAGGAGGCGGCTGAAAAGGCCAAGATCGAGCTGTCGTCGACCACCCAGACCGAAATCAACCTGCCCTTCATCACCGCCGACGCGACCGGGCCGAAGCACCTGACGCTGAAGCTGACGCGCGCCAAGTTCGAGCAGCTGGTCGACGACTTGGTCCAGCGCACGATTGCCCCTTGCAAGGCGGCTCTCAAGGATGCCGGCCTGAAGGCCGGCGAGATCGACGAAGTCGTCCTGGTCGGCGGCATGACCCGCATGCCCAAGATCCAGGAGATCGTGAAGCAGTTCTTCGGCAAGGAGCCGCACAAGGGCGTCAATCCGGATGAAGTCGTCGCTCTCGGCGCCGCCATCCAGGCCGGCGTGCTGCAGGGCGACGTCAAGGACGTGCTGTTGCTCGACGTGACGCCGCTGTCGCTCGGCATCGAGACGCTGGGTGGCGTGTTCACCCGCCTGATCGAACGCAACACGACGATCCCGACCAAGAAGAGCCAGGTGTTCTCGACGGCCGAGGACTCACAGTCGGCCGTGACCATCCGGGTCTTCCAGGGTGAGCGTGAAATGGCCGCCGACAACAAGGCGCTCGGCCAGTTCGACCTGGTCGGCATCCCGCCGGCGCCGCGCGGCGTGCCGCAGATCGAGGTCACCTTCGACATCGACGCCAACGGCATCGTCAACGTTTCGGCCAAGGACAAGGGTACCGGCAAGGAGCACCAGATCCGCATCCAGGCATCGGGCGGTCTTTCGGACGCCGACATCGAGAAGATGGTCAAGGACGCCGAGGCCAACGCCGAGACCGACAAAAAGCGGCGTGCGCTGGTCGAGGCCCGCAACCAGGCCGAAGCGCTGCTGCATTCCTCGGAGAAGTCGCTGAAGGAATATGGCGACAAGGTTTCGGAAGGCGAGCGCACGGCGATCTCCGACGCGATCGCGGCGCTGAAGACCGCGACCGAAGGCGACGACCCGGCCGACATCGAAGCCAAGAGCCAGGCGCTTGCCGAGGCTTCGATGAAGCTTGGCCAGGCCATGTACGAGGCTTCGCAGAAGGAAGCGGCGGAAGCCGACGCCAAGGCGGATGCCGCCAAGGACAGTGACGTTGTCGACGCCGATTTCGAGGAAATCGACGAGGACGATGACAAGAAGAAGTCGGCCTGAACCGTTTGACGGCAAGATAAAGCGAAAAGCCCGGCGAAGGCCGGGCTTTTTTGCAACCCCTTGCAGAAAAACAGCGGGCCTTGCTGAAAAAATGCAGGCAAAGCCGCGTCGACACTGGCATCCCCCTTCCATCGCACCTAAATCGAAGCGTCAGTGCCGGCAAGAGACGCAACAATGCTTCAAGACGTTGAGCATCCGGACAGCGGGAAAAAATGAAAGCTGATTTCTACGAGACGCTGGGCGTCCAAAAAGGCGCCGACGAGAAGGAGCTCAAGAGCGCTTTCCGCAAGCTTGCCATGCAGTTCCATCCCGACCGCAACCCCGGCGATCATTCCTGCGAGCACAAGTTCAAGGAAATCAACGAAGCCTACGAGACGTTGAAAGACCCGCAGAAGCGCGCGGCCTATGACCGCTTCGGCCACGCCGCTTTCGAACAGGGCGGCATGAATGGCGGCGCGCAAGGTTTTGGCGCCGGCGGTTTCGCCGATATCTTCGAGGACATTTTCGGCGACATGATGGGCGGGCGCCAGCGCCGTTCGTCGGGCGGCCGCGAACGCGGCGCCGACCTGCGCTACAACATGGAAATCACCCTGGAAGAGGCTTTTGCCGGCAAGACCGCGCAAATCCGCGTGCCGGCGTCGATATCGTGCTCTGAATGTTCGGGCAGCGGCGCCAAGCCCGGCACCCAGCCCGTCACCTGCTCGATGTGCAACGGCCACGGCAAGGTGCGCGCCACGCAAGGCTTCTTCTCGATCGAACGGACCTGCCCGCAATGCCAGGGGCGCGGCCAGACGATCAAGGATCCGTGCCCGAAATGCGCCGGCCAGGGCCGCGTCACCGAGGAGCGTTCGCTGTCGGTCAACATCCCGGCCGGCATCGAGGACGGCACCCGCATCCGCCTTGCCAATGAGGGCGAAGCCGGCCTGCGCGGCGGGCCCTCGGGCGACCTCTATATTTTCCTGGCGGTCAAACCGCACGAGTTCTTCCAACGCGACGGCGCCGATCTGTATTGCAAGGTGCCGATCTCGATGACCACGGCCGCCCTTGGCGGCTCCTTCGAGGTGACGACGCTGGACGGCACGCAGACCAAGGTCAAGGTGACCGAGGGCACCCAGAACGGGCGCCAGTTCCGCCTCAAGGGCAAGGGCATGCCTGTGCTGCGCCAGCCCAATATCGGCGACCTCTATATCCAGACCGCAGTCGAGACGCCGCAGAACCTGACCCGCCGGCAGCGCGAACTGCTGGAGGAGTTCGAACAGCTCTCCTCGCAGGACAATTCGCCTCAATCGAGCGGCTTTTTCGCCCGCATGAAGGATTTTTTCGAGTCCTTCGGCGAACGTTGATGCACTTTGGCCAGCCTAAGCCGATTGCAACGCGTAAATCCTTGAATCGCGTCACCCCTTGAGACGCGACGAAAATTATCTTATCCACGACATGCGTCCGGCCGCGCCTTGCCTAGCACCGCTCAGGTGCTAAGTAACTTTGCGGGGAGCGCTGAGGAGAGCTTGCATGACACGTGGCCCTGGACTGCGGAAGGCGCTTGTCGAAAAGTTCGACGACGAACTCAAATTCTTCAAGGGCTGGATCGACAAGCCGAAGACGGTTGGCTCGATCGTGCCGACCAGTTCAATCACCGCGCGCAAGATGGCCTCGATCGTCGATCCTAAATCCGGCCTGCCGGTGCTCGAGGTCGGTCCCGGTACCGGCGTCATCACCCGCGCCATCCTCGCCCAGGGCGTACGGCCCGAAAACCTCTACGCCGTCGAATATTCCACGGATTTCGTGCGCCATTTGCGACGACTCTATCCCGGCGTCAACGTCATCGAGGGCGACGCCTTCAACCTCAACGCCACGCTTGGCGACAAGAGCGGGATGATCTTCGATTCCGTCGTTTCCGGCGTGCCGCTGCTCAACTTCCCGGTCGCCCAGCGCATTGCCTATATCGAGAGCCTGCTCGACCGCATCCCGGCCGGACGGCCGATCGTGCAGCTGACCTATGGCCCGATGTCGCCGATCCCACCCGGCCGTGGCAATTATACGGTCAAGCATTTCGATTTCATCCTCCGCAACATCCCGCCGACGCAGCTGTGGATCTATCGGCGCGAGGCGCATTAGTTTCTCAGCGCAGAACCGCTCAGCGCCTCGCCAGTGGTCGCCGCATACCTTGGCATTTGGCGTAAACATCCATCGCTTCGTCATCCACGGGCGGAGCAAGGAGCGCAGCGACGCGGCGCAGACCCGAGGATCCATGCCGCGACTTCCGAGTGCGCGCCACGGTGCAGAATTCTGTTCCGCTACACTCTACGGTCAAGGTCACGGAATGGATCCCAGGGTCTCCGCGACGGAGCTTCGCTCCTGCTTCGCCCAGGGATGACGACGTTGGGGAGGCTTTCGGCCAATGGTGAACGTTTGGCCACCGATACTATGCGACGCTACTGGCGTTCATGCCCGTGGATGGGCTGATTCGTAAATCTCGAGCAGCCTCGCGGTGTCGACGCCGGTGTAGATCTGCGTCGTCGACAGGCTGGCATGACCCAAGAGCTCCTGGATGGTGCGCAAATCGCCGCCGCGGCCGAGCAGATGCGTGGCGAAGGAATGGCGCAGCGCATGCGGCGTCGCGGTATCGGGCAGGTTGAGCGCCGAGCGCAGCTTGGCCATGTCGCGCTGGACAATGGCCGGGTTGAGCGGACCGCCGCGGGCGCCGCGAAACAACAGGCCCTTGGGGTCGAGATGGTAGGGGCAGAGCCGGCGATATTCGGCGATCGCCCTGAGCGCCACCGGCAGCACCGGCACCAGGCGCGTCTTGCCGCCCTTGCCGGTGACGCGAAGCACCGTGTCGGCCGCCGACGCCAGATCGGCGCCGGCGAGGCCAAGCGCCTCGGAAATGCGCAGGCCGGAGCCGTAGAGCAGTGTCAGCACGGCGGCGTTGCGCGCTGCGATCCAGGGTTCCTCCGCCAGTTGGCCTTCAATGGAAACAACATGCTTGGCATCGCTCGCTGTCAGCGGCTTGGGCAGCGATTTGGGTTGGCGCGGCGCGCGCAGTGCTGCCGCCCCGGCCGCATTGGCGAGGCCGCGCCGCTCGAGGAAACGCAGCAGCGAGCGGATGCCGGCGAGACCCCGGCCGAGCGTGCGGGCACCGGCACCGGCATTGCGCCGCGCCGCGAGAAAGCCGCGCAGGTCGGCCGGGCGCAGATCGGCGATGTCCGAAATGCCGGGCGAGCCGCCACAATGGCCGGTGAGGAAATGCAGGAACTGGCGCGTGTCGCGCTCATAGGCTTCCACCGTCTTGGGCGACAGCCGACGTTCTCGCGCGAGCATCTTCAGCCAGCTTTCGCGCGCCGCCTGGAGATCGGGTTTGGCCGGGATCAGGAATTCCTGCATGGCGGCATTTTCGGGTATTCGGGTTAGGAAGCGGTGAAGAGCCGTCATTGAAATGACAGCCGGCTGAGGTTAGGAGACCATCGATTGGTGGCAGGTGACTACCTTGGTGATTGGCTGAAATGCCCGCCCCCTTCGTCATCCTGGGGCGGAGCAGGAGCGAAGCGACGTCGCGGAGACCCCAGGATCCATGCCGTGACCTGCGAGCGTTGCTGCGTTACAAGTCTGATAGCTTTGCGGTGGAGACCACGCGAAGTGTTTGCAAATAAAGAGTTGGCAGGAACGAGACTCGTGACCCTTTCTGAACTGCCGTGCTTTTTGGTCGCCGTAACGGAATGGATCCTCGGGTCTGCGCAGTCGCTTCGCGCCTGCTCCGCCCGTGGATGACGAAGGTAAAAGCGCCATGAGCAAGCCCCAGAACCCTGTCCAGATGGCCGTGATCGGCGCCGCCCATGGCATCAAGGGCGAGTTGCGGGTGAAGACCTTCACAGGTGAGCCGCTGGCGCTGGCCGATTACGGGCCGCTCTACGCCAGGGACGGGCGCGCCTTCCAGATCGTCGACATCAGGCCTGCCAACACCGTCGTCGTGGTCCGCTTCAAGGGCATTGCCGACCGCAATGCGGCCGAGGCGCTGGCAGGCACGGAGCTGTTCGTCGACCGTTCGATGCTGCCGGACGACGGCGAGGAAGACGAATTCTACCATGCCGACCTCGTCGGCCTCGAAGTCCGCGACGACACGGCTGCCGTGCTTGGCAAGGTGGTCGCGGTGCACAATTTCGGCGGCGGCGATATTCTCGACGTGACGCTGGGCGGGCGCAAGGGCGTGCTGATCCCGTTCACACAGGCCGCCGTGCCGCAAGTGTCGATCGCCGAGGGTTTTGTCCGTGTCGATCCGGCGGCTGCCGGGCTGGTCGACGACGAGGATGGCGATGGCCCGCGCGAGGAAGACTTCGATCCGAAGGGCCGGCCGCGCGGACCGAGCGATGCCGGGGGCAACCGGTGAGTTTTTCCGCTTCGGTGCTGACGCTTTACCCCGAAATGTTTCCCGGCGCGCTCGGCCTGTCGTTGGCCGGCCGGGCGCTGGAGGCCGGGACGTGGTCGCTGGAGGCGATCCAGATCCGCGACTTCGCCCCCGACCGCCATCGCACCGTCGACGACACGCCCGCCGGCGGCGGCGCCGGCATGGTGATGCGCGCCGACGTGCTGGCGAAAGCCATCGACCATGCTTCGCCGGAAGGCGATGCGCGGCCTCGGCTGCTGATGAGCCCGCGCGGCAAGCCGCTGACCCAGGCGCGTGTGCGCGAGCTGGCCGCTGGGCCGGGTGCCGTCATCCTGTGCGGCCGCTTCGAAGGCGTCGACCAGCGGGTGATCGACGCGCGGGGATTGGAGGAAGTCTCCATCGGTGATTTCATCCTCTCGGGTGGTGAGCCGGCAGCGCTCGTTCTGCTCGATGCGGTGGTGCGGCTGTTGCCCGGCGTGATGGGCAACGCGGTGTCGGGCGAGGAGGAGAGTTTCGAAAACGGCCTGCTCGAACATCCGCACTATACGCGGCCGCAGGAGTTTGAAGGCCGCGAGATACCCGAGGTGCTGGTCTCGGGCAATCACAAGAAGATCGCCGCGTGGCGTCGGACGGAGTCAGAGGCGTTGACGAAAGAGCGGCGTCCGGATTTGTTGGGCGCCGCCGCTCACCCTTTCCAAAAGTAATAGAAAGCCAGAAACAGACCGACAGCGACGACGAAGCCGCGCACCGCGTTTTGTGGCACGCGCTTGGCGATCCAGACGCCGGCATAGCCGCCGAGCGCGCCGCCCGGGATCATGATGATCGCCTGCGGCCAGGCGACGACGCCGCCCGAGACGAAGACGACGATAGCGACCGCCGCGATGACCATGGCCAGCATGTTCTTCAGCGCGTTCAGCCGGTGATAGTCGCCGGCCTGGGTGAGGCCGAGCGTCGCCAGCATCATCACGCCCATGCCGGCGCCGAAGAAGCCGCCATAGATGGCGGTGAGAAACTGCGCCAGGGAGCCGGCGAGTGAGCCCACCGCCGCTTCATGACCGGGCTTCGGCACTGGTTTCAGCCAGGGGCCGGCTGCGAACAGGGCTGTCGCGGCCAAGAGCAGCCACGGCACCAGAGCGCGAAACGACGGATTGTCGAGCGCCAAAAGGATCAGCGCGCCGGCCAGTGCACCCACGGCCGAAATCAGGCACAGCAGCAGCGCGCCGCGCCAGAAGTGCCTGATATCGGCCGAGTAGGCGAGGGTCGAGGTGATGTAGCCTGGAAATTGCGTCACCGAGGAGGTGGCGTTGGCGACGATCGGCGGCAGGCCGACCAACGTCATGGCGCCGAAGGTGATGAAGGTGCCGCCACCGGCGACCGCATTGGCGGCGCCTGACAGAAAGCCCGCCAGAAACAGCAGGATGGCATCGAAGACAGACATGAATTGCGGCCGCTCAAAACTGTGTTATTTCAGGCTTAGAAAGCCTGAACGACCGGCGCAACCCGGCACGGCAGGATTACGATGGTGCCATGAGAGCAGAAAATGCGCGCCCAAGGCGTGACAAAGCGGCGAAATAGCTGTATGTGCCCGCCCGTGCCGGCCAGAAAGAATCTGCCGGACCCGTCAACAATGACGGTGTAGTCGCCCCTGCCTGATGTTTCAAAGACAAATGTCTTGGAGACAAAAGGCATAGCCAAGCGGTCAATGGAACTGCAAGGCGAGTGTCGGACGCTCTGACTGTCGGAAGAACAAGAAGTGGACTTTTGAGATGGATATTCTCCGTCAGCTCGAGGCCGAACAGGCCGCCAAGATCGAAGCCAAGCGCAAGCTTCCCGAATTCCAGCCCGGCGACACCGTGCGCGTCCAGGTCCGCGTGACCGAAGGCACCCGCACCCGCGTCCAGGCCTATGAGGGCGTCGTCATCGCCCGCGCCGGCGCCGGCTTCCAGGAGAACTTCACGGTTCGCAAGATTTCCTACGGCGAAGGCGTCGAGCGCGTGTTCCCGGTCTACTCGCCGATGGTTGAAGGCGTCGAAATCGTTCGCCGCGGCAAGGTGCGTCGCGCCAAGCTCTATTACCTGCGCGATCGTCGCGGCAAATCGGCCCGTATTTCGGAAAACACCGGCGTGCGCGCCCGCAAGCTGAATGATGAGGAGCGCGATGCGCTGAACGCCGAGAAGGCCCGCATCGAGGCCGAGAAGGTGGCAGCAGCCGAGGCCCTGGCCGTCGAGAAGGCCGCCCAGGACGCCGCCGAGAAGAAGGCCGCCGCCGAGGCCGAAGCAGCAGCCAAGGCCGCCGCGGAAGCGACCCCCGCCGAATAAGGTTTTCGGACATCCCATTCAAAAAGGCGGCTTCGGCCGCCTTTTTTCGTTTCACCAGACTGTGAACGCTTTCAGCGCCAGACACAGGAGCCGGCTGTTGACGGCGCATTACATTGTGCACTAAATAATCGTGCACAAGGTAATTGGAGATTTGATATGGCACTCTACACCACACAGGCTCACGTCACCGGCGGCCGCGCCGGTCATGGCGAGACCAGCGACGGTCTGCTCAAGGTCGATCTGGCAATGCCCAAGGAGCTCGGCGGGCCGGGGGGCGCCACCAATCCTGAGCAACTGTTCGCAATCGGCTATGCCGCCTGCTTCGAAAGCGCCATCCGCTTCGTCGCGCGCAAACAGAAGCTGTCGCTGACGGATGCCGGGGTAACCTCCACCGTCAGCCTGCTTCCCAATGGCGAAGGCTTTAAGCTCGGCGTCGCGCTCGCGGCGGAAACGAAAGGCCTTGATCAGGCGGCGGCGGAAGCGCTTGTATCGGAGGCGCACAAGATCTGCCCCTATTCCAACGCCATCAGGGGCAATGTCGACGTAGCGCTTTCGGTAAAGGCGGCATGACGGAAAAGACGACAAAGAGCACCAGCGACGTCCCGGCGGAGGCCATCGGGACGTTTCACGTTCCGCGGCTCGACCAGCAGCTGTGCTTCGCGCTCTATTCGGCAAGCGGGCTGATGACGAAGCTCTACCGCCCGCTGCTCGATCCGCTCGGCCTGACCTATCCGCAATATCTGGCCATGTTGGCGCTGTGGGAACGAGCTCCAAGCACGGTTGGCGAGCTTGGCGAAGCGCTTGGGCTGGATTCGGCGACGCTGACGCCGCTGCTCAAGCGGATGGAGGCTGGCGGACTGGTCACACGCCGGCGCGACCCCGCCGACGAGCGCCGGGTTATGGTCGAGCCGACAGCGAAGGGCCAAGCGTTGCGTGAGCAGGCTAAAAGCGTGCCGGCGGCGATGCTTTGCAACCTGCCGCTGGATGCCGACGAGTTGAAATCCCTGCACAGCACCCTGACGCGGTTCGTCTCCGGCTTGCGCAAGGCAGGTGCCGGCATCGCGAAGCGGAGCTGATCGCTGCCGCGACGCCGTTCATTCCTGAATCCCGGAAATGAAGGCATCGGAATCCGCTTTCGCGCGTCCTGACGCAGCGGAGCGTCTTGCATGACGCCTGCGGAAAGCTAAAGTCGGCGCCGGATTTTCCTGCAAGCCCGGCCATGCCCGGGTCCGTCAATTTCCGGGGAGTGTGTCATGACCAAATCGAAACTGCTGCTGGCAGGCCTGCTTGCCCTCGTCCTGACGCCCGTTGCCGCCTTCGCGCAGGCGCTGCCCGACCTCGGCGGCAAAAAGGTGGTGGTTGTGACCGAAAACGCCTATCCGCCGCTGCAGTTCATCGATGCCAAGACCGGCAAACAGATCGGCTGGGAATATGATGCGATGAACGAGATCGCCAAGCGGCTCAATTTCACGGTTGAGTACCAGAACACTTCCTGGGATGCGATGATCCAGGCGGTTTCCGACAACCAGTACAACATTGGCATGACCGGCATCACCATCAAGGACGACCGCAAGGAGAAGGTGGATTTCTCCGACCCCTATATGCGCTCGGAACAGTTCATGCTGGTGCGCGGCGATGAGAGCCGCTTCACTGACGCCAAGACCTTCGGCGACTTCAAGGACGGGCTGATCGGCGCGCAGGCCGGCACCACGCCCTTCTACACCGCCGTCTATAGCGTGCTCGACGGCAATGAGCAGAACCCGCGCATCAAACTGTTCGAAACCTTCGGCGCGACCGTGCAGGCACTGAAGTCCGGGGACGTCGATGTCGTTTTGACCGATGGCACCGCTGGCAAAGGCTATGTCGACGCCTCCGAGGGCAAACTGAAACTGATCGGCGGGCCGCTCGGCACCGAGGATTTCGGTTTCATTTTCCCCAAGGGTTCCGACCTGGTGAAGCCGATCAACGCGGCAATCGCTGCGTTGAAGGCGGACGGGACGTTCGATGCGCTGAACAAGAAATGGTTTCTCGATTACAAGATGGGGCAGTGATTTCGCGCTGACTTCGCGCTTGAACGCCCCCCTCTGCCCCCACGTCTGCTTGGCCGGCATCGCCTGATGGCAACGCCTTCCTCTTCGTCCAAAGCCGACTTCCCCTGGTGGCTCGTCGTTGCCGCAGCCCTCGCCATCGCGGTGGCCGTCTTCGTCGCCACCAGCAACCTCTATGCCCAGGTGTTCGCCACGGTCGCCAAGGGCATCGGCGTCACCATCTTCGTCACCGTGATCGCCTTCGTGCTGGCGTCGGCCATTGGGCTCGGCATCGCGCTGATGGGAATGTCCGGTTCGCGCTGGCTGCGCCAGATCGCGCGCTTCTATGTCGAGATCGTCCGCGGCGTGCCGATCCTGGTGCTGTTGTTCTGGATCGCCTTTGCCGGCGCGCCGGCCTTCGTCGCGGCCTGGAACGCGCTGACCGCGCCGCTGCAAAACGCCGGCCTGTTCGGCGAGCTTTTGGTGCGCGACGTGTCGCTGCTCTGGCGCGCCATCATGGCGCTGACCATCGGCTATTCGGCTTTCATCTCGGAGGTTTTCCGGGCCGGCATCCAGGCGGTGGAGAAGGGTCAGATCGAAGCGGCGAAGGCGCTTGGGCTGACACGCGCGCAGCGTTTCCGGCTGATCGTGTTCCCACAGGCAATCCGCACCATCCTGCCGCCGCTCGGCAATGATTTCGTCGCTTTGGTCAAGGATTCCTCGCTGGTCTCGGTGCTCGGCGTTGCCGACATCACGCAGATGGGCAAGGTCTACGCCGCCGGCTCCTTTCGCTTCTTCGAGACCTATTCGATAACGGCCTACATCTATCT
>NZ_RZTF01000011.1:0-14184 GCF_004023175.1 Mesorhizobium sp. M7A.F.Ca.MR.362.00.0.0 | reverse complement strand
CATCTATCTCATCCTGACCGTCGGCCTGTCGCTGGCGCTCAGGGCGCTGGAGCGGCGGCTGCGCCGCCAGCACGAGGAATAGTTTTTCGGCCAAGGCAGCGCTACGATCCCCGAGCATTCCCCTTGAGGAGGTCCCCATGATCGTCGACAAAGCCAATGCGGCGCTGGATTCCGTCTATACGGCCGACACGCCGGAAGCGCTTGAGGAGGCCTATGCGGCGTGGGCCGCGACCTATGACAGCGAGACCGCCTCGCTCGGCTACCTCCTGCCTTTCCTGATCACCGCCTGGGTGGCGCGTCATGTGCCGGCGGGCGATGGCCCCTTGCTCGATGCCGGCTGCGGCACTGGCCTGTCGGGACCCTCGCTGAAGGCGCTCGGTTACCGCGACATTGCGGGGCTCGACCTCTCGCACGATATGCTGAAGATCGCCGGCAGCCGCAATGCCTACAGCGACCTGAAGCAGGCAATGCTGGGCGAAACGCTGCCATGGCCTGACGGCCACTTCCGCGCCTTCTTCTCGACCGGCGTGTTCACCATCAGCCATGCGCCGGCATCCGGCCTGCACGAGCTGGTGCGCATCACCCGTAAGGGCGGCCATGCGATCTTCACCGTGCGCGACCAGGTGTTTGAGAGCGGCGGCTTCCAGGCGGTGTTCGATGAGCTGGAGCAAGCTGGGAAATGGCGGGCGGTCGAGGAGAGCCCGTGGTTCCGCTGCTATGCGATCGCCGAGCCTGACGCGCTGGTGAAGACGTTTGTGTTTGAAGTGATCTGAGCGGAGAGGCTTGGGTTCTGCCAAAGCACGCCGCAATTGCCGAAAACCCAAAACATTGATATGAGCCACGCCATGGAAGAGCTTTTTGGCGATCCGGCCTACAAGGGGTTCGTGCTGCAGGACAGAAAACGCCTGCCGTCGCGCTTCTCCGCGCGCGTGTCCGGGGCGCTGACCAGCCGACTACCCTAGGCGGACCTGTTCGGGTCCCTTTCGCCGGGCCGTAGGTCCGGTACCTGCTCTTTCCCATTCTCATATCGACGGATTTACGCACATGAGCGCACCGCGCACCCTCTACGACAAGATTTTCGACGACCATGTCGTCGACCGGCAGGACGACGGCACCTGCCTGCTCTACATCGACCGCCACCTGGTCCATGAAGTGACCAGCCCGCAGGCCTTCGAAGGCCTGCGGATGACCGGCCGTAAAGTCCGGCATCCGGAAAAGACGCTGGCCGTGGTCGATCACAATGTCTCGACCTCGCCCGAGCGCAAGTTCGGCATCAAGAACGAGGAAAGCCGCATCCAGGTCGAGGCGCTGGCCAAGAACGCCAGGGATTTCGGCGTTGAATATTATTCCGAGAACGATATCCGCCAGGGTATCGTCCACATCATCGGACCCGAGCAGGGCTTTACTCTGCCCGGCATGACCATCGTCTGCGGCGACAGCCACACCTCGACGCATGGCGCTTTCGGCGCGCTGGCGCATGGCATCGGCACGTCCGAGGTCGAGCATGTGCTGGCGACGCAGACGTTGATCCAGCGCAAGGCCAAGAACATGCTGGTACGTGTCGACGGCCAGTTGCCGGAGGGCGTCACCGCCAAGGACATCATCCTGGCCATCATCGGCGAGATCGGCACCGCCGGCGGCACCGGCTATGTCATCGAATATGCCGGCGAAGCGATCCGTGCGCTGTCGATGGAAGGCCGCATGACGATCTGCAACATGTCGATCGAAGGCGGCGCGCGCGCCGGCCTGATCGCCGCCGACGAGACGACCTTCGCCTATGTCAAGGACAAGCCGCGCGCGCCGAAGGGCGCGTCCTGGGATGCGGCACTCGAATACTGGAAGACGCTGCAGTCCGACGAAGGCGCGCATTTCGACAAGGTGATCGTGCTCGACGCGGCCAAGCTGCCGCCGATCGTCTCTTGGGGCTCCTCGCCCGAGGATGTCGTGTCGGTGCAGGGCATCGTGCCGAACCCGGACGACATCGCCGATGAAAACAAGCGCACCTCCAAGCAGCGCGCGCTCGACTATATGGGTCTGACGCCGGGCACCAAGATCACCGACATCACGCTCGACCGCGTCTTCATCGGTTCGTGCACCAACGGCCGCATCGAGGATCTGCGCGCCGTCGCCAAGGTGGTCGAAGGCAAGACGGTCAGCCCGCATGTCGATGCGATGATCGTGCCCGGCTCCGGCCTGGTCAAGGAACAGGCGGAAGCCGAAGGCCTCGACAAGATCTTCGTCGCCGCAGGTTTCGACTGGCGCGAGCCGGGCTGTTCGATGTGCCTGGCCATGAACGACGACCGGCTGAAGCCGCATGAACGCTGCGCCTCGACCTCGAACCGCAATTTCGAGGGCCGGCAAGGCTTCAAGGGCCGCACCCATCTCGTGTCGCCGGCGATGGCGGCCGCGGCGGCGATCGCCGGCCACTTCGTCGACATCCGCGAGTGGAAGTAACCCGGATTTGAACAGAACCCGAGCCGCGCCCGGCTCGGGTCAGCTCTTTCCGTCGCGGCGGACGAGCTCGTGGAACTCCTCGCGGCGTCCCGGCTGTTCGGCCGCGACCACAAGCGCAAGCTGTTGTTCCTCGAAGAGCTTGAACCATTCGTCCCATTCGACGAGTTCATAGCCTCCCGCATTGAGCGGCCGTTCAGGCTGGTCCTGATCCTGATAGGCGTGCTGGCCGAAGACCAGCCTCAACATGGGCTGCGTCCCCGCTTCGGGCGATATGTCGACGATTGCGGGAAAGCCGGCGCGCCCGGCAGCCCATGAGCGGATCGCATCGTGGTCGGTCAGTGTGATTGTGTCGGCCATGGGTCGCTCCAGATTGTGAACGGAGGAACGCTGACTGGGGACTGCGGTTCCCTGACATTATTTTGAGCGGCGGTCCTGCTTACCGCTTTCGCTTAACCGCTTGTTTGGGCTTGCCCTCTAAGCTCTTCCCTGACGTAAGCCAGGGGAAGTCACAGTCGGTTGGACACGGGTCTGCTCATTGCGCTGCTCAACCCGACGATCGCGCTGGCGCTCGGCGCGGCGTTCCTTGTGCTATGGTCCTATCAGCGCCACCGCCCCTATCTGGCCGTTTTGGCGATCAGCTACAGTCTCTCGGCGGCTGGCTTCCTGCTGCAGTATTTCACCTTGCCCATCGGGATGCCGCTGACCAAGCTTACGTCGAACATCTGCTTCACCATCGCCGCGTGCTGCCTGGCCAGCGCTGTTATCCACCGCTATGGCCGCAAGGTGCCCTATGTGGGGATCGCCGTGCTGGCCGGCGGCGGCCTGGCGTCGTTGTGCTGGTTCCTGTTCGTCGCGCCGGATCTCACCTGGCGCATCCTGGCGATGAATTTCGCATTCGGCGGCATCAGCCTTCTGGTTGCTGCCGAACTGCGCCCGGTGCGCAACAACGGCCCGACCGAAAAAATCCTGTTCGTGCTGTCGCTGCTGTCGGGCGTCAATTTCTTCGTGCGCACCCTTGCCGTCGTCATCGCGCATGGGCCCTTCGCCAGCTATGACGGGTTCTATGGCTCGTCCTACTGGACGACGGCGCTGCTGTCGCACGCGCTGCTCTCGCTGCTCATCGCGCTGTGCCTGTTTTCCGCCGCGGCACTCGACGTGTTGAAGGCATTGAAGACCGAGACCTATACCGACCCCCTGTCGGGCCTGCTCAACCGGCGCGGCTTCGAGGAGCGAGGCATGCGGCTCTTGCAGCACTGCGCCTCGGCCCGGTTCCCGGTCGCGCTGGTGCTGGCTGACCTCGATCACTTCAAGGCGCTCAACGATGTGCATGGACATGGCGCGGGCGATCGGGTGATCGCCGACTTCGCCGCCAAGCTTCGGTCGGCGGCCGGCGCGCGCGGTGTTGCCGGGCGTATCGGCGGCGAGGAATTCGCGGTGCTGCTGCCACTCAGCGATCTTGCCGCGGCCCGGCTGTTCGCCGAGGCGGTGCGCACCGTCTATTCGGCCGGCCATGTCGACGGACTTCCCCAGGGAACGAGGGTGACGGCAAGCTTCGGCGTGGCGGCCCGCAGCGGTGGCGAGGCGCTGGAGCCGCTGATGCGCCGTGCCGACGATGCGCTCTACAAAGCCAAGAAGAACGGCCGCGACAGTGTACGCCTGTCCTATGAGCGGCCGGAAACGGCGTTCCTGCCGGAGCCGCTCAAGACCGGCTGAATCTGCCCGGACGGGACGGCGTTAACGTCTTCTTCGCCCGTCGATGATTAGCTGTCGGCGCGGGTGCGGGAGAACATGAGCGGCGCCAACTTCATCCTGTTGATCAATCTGTCGGTTGCCGGCCTGCTGGCGGCATCCTTCATGGCGGTCGCCTTCCACGATGTCGGCCGCGCGCCGGCGCGCTGGCTGGCATTTGGCTATCTGCTGGGCATGGCCTATTCGGCCATCGAATTCTCCATTCCCGCTTTCTCCGACGCGCGGCTCCCGGTCGTGGCCGCCTTCGCGGTTTTCCTTGCCGCCACCATTGCGTTCAATGGCGGGCTTGCCCGCAAATACGGCGTGGCACTGCCCTGGAAGCCGATGCTGTTGTTCCTGTTGACCACCACCATAGCTGTGTATTTCGTGCAGGATCTGCCCCGCCAGTCGCTGATCCGCATCATGGCTTACCAGCTTCCCTATGCGGTCATGCAGTTTGTCGGGCTGGCCATTGTCTGGTCATCGAGGCAAAAGCTTGCCCGTCTCGATCGCATGTTGATGGCCGTGCTGGCGGCGAGCGGTCTGCAGTTTGCCTCCAAACCGTTCATCGCGCATGCGCTTGGCGGCTGGGGCGCCAATCCGCAGGCCTATCTGCAAAGCAACTACGCGCTGGTGTCGCAATCGCTCGGCACTGTCTTTGCGCTGGCGCTGGCGCTGCTGATGCTGGCCATCCTGGTTCGCGACGTGCTCGCCGAAGTGACGTCGAAATCGGAAACGGACACGCTGTCGCGCCTGCTCAACCGCGGCGGCTTCACCCGGCATGCCGAGCTGGCGGTGCTTGGCGCGATGCGGCAAGGCGTGCCGGTCGCGCTGGTCATCGCCGATCTCGATCATTTCAAGAGCGTCAACGACAGTTTCGGCCATGCGTCAGGCGACCGGGTGATCGAGACTTTTGCAGGCTTCCTGCGCGAAGCTGCAGCCGCGCATCACGTTGCCGGCCGGATTGGCGGCGAGGAGTTCGCCATCATCCTGCCGGGAACCAACCTTGCCGCGGCGCGGCTGTTCGCCGAGGGGACGCGCAGCGCCTTTGGCGGGCTGCCCATCGACGGGCTGCCGGCTGACAACCGCTGCACCGCGAGCTTCGGCGTCGCCGAACTTCATCCGAGCGAAGACTTTGCCGATCTGATGCGGCGCGCCGACCAGGCGCTCTATCAGGCGAAGAATGCCGGGCGCGATTGCGTGCGCGTCTCCGCCGGACCGGCTGGCAACTGGTTGTCAGCCGGTATCGAGGCTAGCGGCAGGGGCTGAGTTCGGGCATCTCGCCGTCGGAGAGACCGTACATATAGGAGCGGCCCTTCACCAGCACAGGCGGCCGGTAGCAATCGCTGTATCCGCTGATTTCGTCGGCTTCGTTCTCGTAGATCACCTTGGGCTGGCCGGCGCTGGTGTAGTCGGATAGCTGCTTGGCCAGCTTGCCTTCGCCGACGATGATGCGCTTGTAGCCGGCGGCGCTGTCGATAACGAGATTGCCGAAGGAATCCGCGTAGACGCGATCCTGATGCCGGGCGCCGGCGAGCGCGGGCACTGCAAGGCCAACGACCGAGGCCGCTACGATGAGCGCCGCAAGGCGCGATCTGCCTGAATTCGAACGCATGGCGTCCTCCGTGTCCTGAGGGAAAGCCTCCTCGAATCAGAAATTAACGTTTTCTTAACCTTTGTTAAGAGGCCGGCGCGTTTGGCGGCGATGTCTCGGTAAACATGGTTAATATCCGTTAATATCCGACTGGATGGAAAACCTGGTGGTCATCATTCGGCCATGCTTGGCCGCACCATCGCGGCTGGTGTCCGTCTCGGCGTCGGGATGACCTTGATCTTGGCAAAGCATCGCGGCTGGTTTGCCGCGCGGGAGGACAGCATATGGCGCTACGCCGGCCGATTTGGGCGTCCGTTTTCCCGTTGCTCGGGGTCGTCGCTGGCTGTGTGCCACAGGACGGTGGGCCGAAGGCGGCCAATACCGTCGTCGTCTCACCTGCGCCGGCTCAGCAGTCCGTCGCAGCCGCGGCGCCTCCGGCAGCTGCAGCCAAGATCATCACCAACCTTACCGCGCCGCGATCCGGCATAGGCACGGCCACCTACAGATGCGGCAACAACGGTATGATCTCCATCCAAAATCTCGGTACGTCGTTGCGTGTGGTCGGGTCCGATGGCGCGACCGAGGAGTTTGCGGCGTCGCCCGCCAACCAGAGCAGCCGCTACCAGGCGGCCACGCATGACGCAATCGTGATCGACGGACGCGAGGCGCTGGTGATGAAGAAGGGGTCGACGCCGCAGACCTGCAAACGCTAGCGCTAATCTCAACACCGCTGGGCCCTTGGGCCAGACATGTTGCACTGCAGCGATATCGAGCCGGCTTCGGGCCTCCCGGCCTAATCGATTGAAGCCTAAGCCGGCCTTTTAGTCAGACTAAATTACGTTTTCGAAACGGTTTTCTGGCTTTGACGCGGTGCAAAAAGAGCATTAGAAACCGGCTGTCCGAAGTCGCAACCGGAAGCGGCAATGCCGCATTTCCACCTGAGGCTCCAGAGAGACGCCGAACTGGGGGAGCCATGAGCAAATCACCAGCCACCCGCGAATTTGCCAGACGTGAACGGCCGATTTCGCCGCACCTCACCGTGTACCGGCCGCCGATCACCATGACGATGTCGATCATTCACCGCATCACCGGTGGGGCGCTGTATTTCGGCACGCTGCTGGTCGCCCTGTGGCTGATGGCGGCGGCCAGCTCGCAGGCGACCTTCGATTGGGCCAATTGGGCCTTCGGCACCTGGCTCGGCCGGCTCATCCTGTTCGGCTACACCTGGGCGCTGATGCACCATATGCTGGGTGGCGTGCGCCATCTGGTCTGGGACACCGGCGCGGGCCTCGAGAAGCATACCGCCTCGAAGATCGCCTGGGCGACGCTGGCCGGTTCGATCCTGCTCACGCTGCTGATCTGGATCGCCGGCTATATGGCGCGGGGAGCCTGACCATGAGCGGCAAAAACACCGACTTGCGCACGCCGCTGGCGAAGGTCCGCGGCCTCGGCTCCGCCCGCGAGGGCACCGGGCATTTCTGGCGCCAGCGCCTGACCGCGATCGCCAACATCCCGCTGATCCTGTTCTTCGTCGGCTTCCTGATCGCGCTCAACGGCGCCGACTACGCACATGTGCGGGCAGCTCTTGCCAACCCGTTCGTGGCGCTGGTGATGGCCCTGGTGCTTATTTCCGGGCTTACCCATATGCGGCTCGGCATGCAGGTGATCATCGAGGATTACGTGCATGGCGAAGGCATGAAGCTGGCGCTGATCGCGCTCAATACATTTTTCACCATAGCGGTCGGCGTCGCCTCGATCTTCGCCCTGCTCAAGCTGGCATTCGGAGGCTGAGTTGGCCAAGGACGCGAAACAAGCCAACACGGCAGGCTATACCTTTGTCGACCACAAGTTCGACGTGGTGGTCGTCGGCGCCGGCGGCGCCGGCCTGCGCGCCACGCTCGGCATGGCCGAACAGGGCCTGCGCACCGCCTGCATCAGCAAAGTGTTCCCGACCCGCTCGCACACGGTGGCGGCGCAAGGCGGCATTGCCGCCTCGCTGTCCAACATGGGTCCCGATTCCTGGCAGTGGCACATGTACGACACCGTCAAGGGCTCGGACTGGCTGGGCGATGTCGACGCCATGGAATATCTGGTGCGCGAAGCGCCGGCCGCGGTCTACGAGCTCGAACATTACGGCGTGCCGTTTTCGCGCACCGAAGAGGGCAAGATCTACCAGCGGCCGTTCGGCGGCCACATGATGAACTATGGCGAAGGCCCGCCGGTGCAGCGCACCTGTGCCGCCGCCGACCGCACCGGCCATGCCATCCTGCACACGCTTTACGGCCAGTCGCTGAAGAACAACGCGCAGTTCTTCATCGAGTATTTCGCGCTCGACCTGATCATGGAGCCGGACGGCACCTGCACCGGCGTTCTTGCCTGGAACCTGGATGACGGCACCATCCACCGCTTCTCGGCCAAGATGGTGGTGCTGGCGACCGGCGGCTATGGACGCACCTATTTTTCGGCCACCTCGGCGCACACCTGCACCGGCGACGGCGGCGGCATGGCCGCGCGTGCCGGCTTTCCGCTGCAGGACATGGAGTTCGTGCAATTCCACCCGACCGGCATCTATGGCGCCGGCTGCCTGATCACCGAGGGTGCGCGCGGCGAGGGTGGCTATCTCGTCAATTCCGAGGGTGAGCGCTTCATGGAGCGCTATGCGCCGTCAGCCAAGGACCTTGCCTCGCGCGACGTTGTCTCGCGCTGCATGACGCTGGAAATCCGCGAGGGTCGCGGCGTCGGCAAGAACAAGGACCACATCTTCCTGCATCTCGACCATCTCGATCCCGCCGTCCTGCATGAGCGGCTGCCGGGCATTTCGGAATCGGCCAAGATCTTTGCCGGTGTCGACCTGACCAAGGAGCCGATTCCGGTGCTGCCCACGGTCCACTACAATATGGGCGGCGTGCCGACCAATTACTGGGGCGAGGTGCTCAATCCGACGGCGCTCAATCCAGACCAGGTGTCGCCCGGATTGATGGCTGTCGGCGAAGCCGGCTGCGCCTCCGTGCATGGTGCCAATCGGCTCGGTTCGAATTCGCTGATCGATCTTGTGGTGTTCGGCCGCGCGGCCGCGATCCGCGCCGGCCAGGTCATCGACCGCAAGTCGGCGATCCCTTCGCCCAACGAAGCTTCGGTCGAAAAGATCATGGACCGCTTCGACCGGCTGCGCCACGCCAATGGCTCGACGCCGACGGCCAGCTTGCGTGAAAAGATGCAGAAGGCGATGCAGGAAGACGCGGCCGTATTCCGCACGCAGGAGTCCCTCGAAAGCGGCTGCAAGCGCGTTTCGCAGATCTGGGGCGAGTTGAAGGACATCAAAGTGTCCGACCGCTCGATGATCTGGAACTCCGATCTGGTCGAGACGCTGGAGCTGGAAAACCTGATGGCCAATGCCATCACCACGGTCTACAGCGCCGAGGCACGCAAGGAGAGCCGCGGCGCACACGCACGCGAGGACTTTTCGGCGCGCGACGACGCTGTCTGGCGCAAGCACACGCTGGCCAGGCTGAGCGAAGACGGCAAGGTGACGCTCTCCTACCGGCCGGTGCACACCGAGCCGCAGCTGGCTGAAAAGGACGGCGGCATCAGCCTCGCCAAGATCGCGCCCAAGGCCCGGGTGTATTGAGGATCGAACATGGTTGAACTCACGCTCCCCAAGAACTCGAAGATCCAGCAGGGCAAGACCTGGCCGAAGCCGGAGGGCGCCACCAATCTGCGGGAATACCGCATCTACCGCTGGTCGCCGGACGATGACGAGAACCCGCGCATCGACACCTATTTCGTCGACATGGACGATTGCGGGCCGATGGTGCTCGACGCGCTGCTGTGGATCAAGAACAAGATCGACCCGACGCTGACCTTGCGGCGTTCCTGCCGCGAAGGCATTTGCGGCTCCTGCGCCATGAACATCGACGGTTCCAACACGCTCGCCTGCACCAAGGGCTGCGACGACATTTCCGGTGCGGTAAAAGTCTACCCGCTGCCGCATATGCAGGTGGTCAAGGATCTTGTGCCCGACCTCACCAATTTCTATGCCCAGCATGCCTCGATCCAGCCCTGGCTGAAGACGGTGTCGCCGGAGCCGGCCAAGGAGTGGCTGCAGAGCCACGAGGACCGCGAGAAACTCGACGGGCTCTACGAATGCATATTGTGCGCCTGCTGCTCGACCTCGTGCCCGAGCTACTGGTGGAACGGCGACCGCTATCTCGGCCCGGCAACGCTTCTGCAGGCCTATCGCTGGCTGATCGATAGCCGCGACGAGGCCACCGGCGAGCGGCTCGACAACCTCGAAGACCCGTTCCGGCTCTATCGCTGCCACACCATCATGAACTGCGCGCAGACCTGCCCGAAAGGCCTCAACCCGGCCAAGGCGATCGCCGAGATCAAGAAGATGATGGTGGAGAGACGGGTCTAGGCGGAGGTTGGGTGCTGGCGAGTGCAAATCCAATGAGCGATGACCTTCCCATCCTTTCCCCGGTGGAAGCCCGCATTCTCGGCTGCCTGATCGAGAAGAAGGAGCTGACGCCGGATGTCTATCCGCTGACGCTCAACGCAGCACTGGCCGCCGCCAACCAGAAGACGGCGCGCGAGCCGGTGATGGCACTGGAGCAGACCGAGGTGCACCGGGGGCTGAAGCTGCTCGAACAAAAGGGACTGGTGCGGCAGATGTTCGGCTCGCGCGTCGAGCGCTACGAGCACCAGATGGCGCAGCGCTTCTCGCTAACCACGCCGCAGACCGCTTTGATCGGCCTGCTGTTGCTGCGCGGGCCGCAGACGGCCCATGAACTGCTGGCGCGCGGCGAGCGCATGGCTCGGTTCCCGTCGATCGAAGATCTGCGCGCCGAACTCGACATGCTGATCGGCCGTCGACCGCCACTCATCCAGGAAATCCCGCGCGGACCAGGCCAGCGCGAGGACCGCTACGTTCATCTCCTCAGCGGCCCGGTGGACGTTGCCGCCCTTTCGGTGCAGCGAAGTGCATCGGCCCTGCCTGCTTCCGACCTGGAGGCGCGGTTGGAGGCGTTGGAGCAGGAAGTCGCCGCACTGCGCGCTCGCCTGGACGCGCTGGGAGCATAGGCCGGCGCGCGCCCGGGCGTTCGCGCCGGGTCTTACACGGATGCAGCGCTTTCAGCCGAGCCGGGCATCAAGCGACACGTTTATGGCGCCGAGCGCCTTCGAGACCGGGCATCCGGCCTTGGCCTTCTCGGCCAGTTCCGTGAATTTCGCCGCATCGATGCCGGGCACCTTGCCGACCACGGTGAGGGCGCTGCCGGTGATCCCGGTGCCTGGAACCAGCGTCACCACGGCCTTGGCATCGAGTTCGGTGGCTGGCGTGCCGTTCTCGGCCAGGAAATGCGAGAACTGCATGGCAAAGCAGCCGGCATGCGCCGCCGCGATCAGCTCTTCAGGGTTGGTGCCGGATTTGCCGCTCTCGTCCTCGAAGCGCGCCTTGAACGAATAGGGCGTGCCCTTCAAGGTTCCGCTCTGGGTGTCGAGCGTGCCCGTGCCCTCTTTCAGATTGCCTTTCCAGACGGCGTTTGCGGTGCGGTCCATGAATTCCTCCTTGGTTGTCGTGGTTGGGGTTCGTTGTCGAGGTCGAGCCGGCGTCCGGTCAACTATAGCGCGCGCGGACGCGAAGGCCACTGCGCTCTTTGAACCACCGCACGGTGCCGGCACCGGTGGCCAGATTTTTCCGAAAATGCCGGTGCAGAAATGTCGACTTTGATCTGCTTCGCCCGTCCTGCGGATGGCCACGGATTTGTGGCCGGATGGAGGTTCACATGGACAATATGTTTTTGGCATCGTGGAAAGGTGCTGGCTACGGGGCCGGGCGACGAGAAGAAGACTTCTGGCTGCATCCGCCGGCATCCGGCTTTGGCCGGCTTCTGGCGGCGGTTGCCATCATCGGCATCGCGGCATGCCTTCTCGATCATGCGGCGGCGGTCAGTGGCAACACCGATGCCCTCGTCGGCGCATCCTATGGTTCACAGCGGCAAGGGGGCTGGAAATGAAATATGTCTGCCTGGTTTATGGTGAGGAAAAGGATCTTCACGCGCTGACCCCGGCAAGGTCGGCCAAGCTCGACGCCGATTCGCTGGCCTACGACCGGGCGCTGGAGGAGAGCGGCCTGCTGATCGTCGCGCAGGCGCTGCAATCGGTGAAAACAGCCAAAACCGTGCGGCGGCGTCAGGGCAAGCGGCTGGTCATCGACGGGCCGTTCGCCGAGACCAAGGAGCAATTGCTTGGTTTCGTCATGATCGAGGCCGGAGATCTCGAAGCGGCGCTGGACATTGCCGCTGGTATTCCACTGGCCGAACTCGGCACGATCGAGGTCCGGGCCATCTACGACATACCGGGGTCATAGAGCCCTGCCAGCGTTGTGGCTGCTTCGAAAACCAGAGCGTCGGGCTGAGCGTTCGGGCTTCGGTTCCGTGCGCAACTTTTGCGTGTTGAAGCAAGGCGAGAGTTCTCCTATCGTCGCCGGGGTTCTTGGGGATTTCGACATGCCTTTCCTGATTGCTATCCTTGGCGTGATGGGCGCGGCGGCGTTCTGGTGGTACAGGATGAAGGCCATGAACGAGGCCGCGCGTGATGTTGCCGATGTCATCGGCCGGGTTCAGGGCTCCGTGCGCCGCAAGAAGCTGCGCAAGCAGGCGGCGCTGTCGCCGCTGACGGCGATCGATGATCCGGTCGTAGCGGCGGCTACGCTGATCACATCAATCGTCTCCGAGGATGGGCCCATCCTGCCGCAGCGCGAGGCCGTCATCCGCGCGGTGATTTCCGAGATCGCCGACAAGAAGAAGACCGACGAGGCGGTGATCTATGCCAAATGGGCGGCGGCGCAAGTCGACGACGCCACCGTTG
Organism: Mesorhizobium sp. M7A.F.Ca.MR.362.00.0.0; assembly: GCF_004023175.1. NCBI lineage: Bacteria > Pseudomonadati > Pseudomonadota > Alphaproteobacteria > Hyphomicrobiales > Phyllobacteriaceae > Mesorhizobium > Mesorhizobium sp. M7A.F.Ca.MR.362.00.0.0. The sequence goes on along the minus strand of NZ_RZTF01000011.1, from coordinate 1,541 downwards.
TCATCGACAAGCTGGCGCCGTTTCTACGCGAACGTCTCGATGTCGCCGAGCGAAACGATCTGCTGCAGATGGTCAACCGCGCCGCCCAGGGCGGCGAGAAACGCCTGGAGATATCCGACCAGAGGATATTGCGGCTGCGGCAGAAGCTGGGTTTCGAGGTCAACTGAGCGCCTACCTTGGGCGATTGGCGGAAACGCCATCGCTTTCGTCATCCTGGGGCGGAGCAAGGAGCGAAGCGACGCGGCGCAGACCCCGGGATCCATGCGCGACTCAAACGCGTCACCACGGTGTAGAATTCTGCTCCGCTGCATTCTTCGGCCAAGGTCGCGGCATGGATCCTTGGGTCTTCGCTCCGCTTCGCGTCGCCACGCCCAAGGATGACGACGTTGGGGGCGCTGAATCGATCAGATCGCCTCGCCCTTCAATAGCCGCGGCGTGCTGGCGGACAACCCCGACGCCTGCCGGATAAAAAAATCCTTCAGGCGCGGCATGCGTTCGACGAGACCGAGGCCGATGTCGCGGACGGTGCGCAGCGGGCCGATATCGTTGGAAAACAGCCGGTTCAGCGCGTCCGTGGTGACACCCATCTGCACCGTGTCGAAGCGGCGCCACTGCTGGTAGCGCTCGAGCACGTCGAGCGCGCCGATGTCCCGGCCGAGCCGGTCGGCCTCGACGATCACCTCGGCAAGGGCCGCGACATCCTTGAAGCCGAGATTGAGGCCCTGGCCGGCGATCGGGTGGATGCCGTGGGCGGCATCGCCGGCGAGCGCGATGCGGGGTGCGACGAAGGCGCGCGCAATGGTCAGGCCGAGCGGCCAGGCGCGCGGCTTGTCGGCAACGCGGATCTCGCCAAGCTTCAGGCCAAAACGCTGCTCGAGTTCGTGTTCGAAGAGGAGATCGTCACCGGCCACCAGCTTCTCGGCGTCGGGCGTACGCTCGACCCAGACGATCGACGAGCGGTTGGTGCCGTCCTCGCCGGGCTTGAGTGGCAATGTGGCGAAGGGGCCGGCCGGCAGGAAATGCTCTTCGGCGCGACCATTATGCGGGCGTTCATGCGCCACGGTGCAGACGATGCCCGACTGGCCATATTCCCACTTCACCGTCTTGATGCCGGCCATGTCGCGCAGCTTCGAGTTGACGCCGTCGGCGGCGACCAGCAACCGGGCCTTCAGGGTCGCGCCGTCGGCGAGGTGAACGGTGATGCCGGCGCCGTTGGTCTCGAACCCCTGCACGGCGACGCCTTCGATGATGTCGATGCCGACCTTTTCGGCGCTGGCCCGCAAGGCGCCGTTCAGCACCCTGTTGGCGACCATATGCGCAAAGGGCTCGCCCGGCGCCACTTCGCCGTCGAAGGTCAGAAAGACCGGACGCACCGGATCGGCGGTGCGCGAATCGGTGATGATCATCTCGGTGATCGCCTGCGCCTGGGGCACGATCTCGGCCCACACGCCGAGCTGGTCGAGCATGCGGCAGGCGGCGGCGGCGATGGCCGAGGCGCGGCCATCCCTTTGCCAGGCGCCAGCAGGTGCGGCATCGACGAG